>JABSSK010000063.1 GCA_013214265.1 Saprospiraceae bacterium
GGCCATTCTCTGGGTGGCTTGCTAGCAACCCATACCTATATGAAAGAAAGAACACTTTTCAATGCTTTTATAGCCATTGACCCCAGTATGGGTACCTGGGATGCACAAACCATGGATGATAAATTAGAAAAAGTAACACCCCAATCTTTTAACCGATTTATCTATATCGCTTCCGCAAATTGGAAAAAAAGGAACTTGCGCAACCGAGACCGCCATCTCCGACTTTTTGATGCACTCAACAGTAAGTGCCCTGGTACATTACCGGCAAGCATCTCTTATTTTGAAAATGAGGACCACGGATCCGTTCCCATCATAGCATTTCATGATGGCATGTCCGCTATTTTCGCAGGCTATGGTATTTCGTATCGAGAAATTGAGCATAAAGAAGATCTTCTAGCCCATTTTCAAGTGATTTCCGATCGACTTTCTTATCCTTTTTTGCCACCAGAAGCACTTGCCAACCGAATTGGGTATCGCCTGCTTAATCACTCTAGTAGTGATATTCGCAAAGAAGCTTTAGACATATTCCGCCTCAACTGCCAATTTTACCCAACTTCCTATAATGCCTTCGATAGCCTAGGCGATGCTTACGAAACCTTAGGAGAAACAGAAAAAGCAATATCAAATTACAACCGATCTATTCAACTGAACCCAAAAAACGTACATGCCATGCAGCGCCTTCAAGCGCTAACAAAAAACGAATAAAGCTATCGGTAGGGATAATTTCATGGCTTGTAGTATTCAGCTGCTTATGCGGTATAGTAGGCCCATTACGCATAACCTACTAATTGTTATCGTATTCCTTTTACTTCTAATCCGAATAACAAGCTAAGAGGGTGACAGATACTTTTACCATGTATAAAGACCTAAGTTCCTTATTCATGGCTGATAGCTCTATAATCGCCCTTTGGAAGGGTTAAATGAATATGGGGTAAAAAAAATTGAAACATCAAATGGAAGAATTACCCTGCTCATATAAGAATTTAACTATCTATTTTCGTTACATCATACACTAAGATCAAAGTTCGACACCAGAAACAGAGAAAAAGATATAGTTGGAACTACCTTTATAGCCAAAGAGCATCTCTTAAAGATAACACCGGGTCAATGTCCATTATTAAAAGAATATTATCTATATCGTTTTTTTGCTTATCCCTTCTGAGTCTGAAAAGTCAGAAAAATATAGATTCCTTGGCGTTTAGTCAGATTATTGACGATGCCTTAACCAATCCGGCTTTTATATTGATTGGAGAAGCACACGAAATAGCTGGAACACATGAGTTACAGATTTATATGATTAGCCAATTTGTAGCTCGGGGTTATAACACGCTCATTCTGGAGTGTGGTGTTGCGGAAGCTGAAATATATAACCAATATCTATCATCAGGTAATCCCGCTCTTCTAGATCATACCAGAGCATCAGGTTCTTACTACAGGACGTTCATTGAAAGCCTTCGAAACACCGCACCTGGTCTTATCATTAAAGGTGTTGACTTTGAAAGAGCGGTATGCCTTGCATTTCATTTTCGGCAATGGGAAAATCAACTAAGTAACCCTCTCCTCCTTCAAATGACCGAAGCTATGCAGTCCATAAAGGGAAGTACGCGTCCAACCAAAATGAAAGAGGCTCTACAAACCATAAAAAAAGAATACGAAACACATAAGAATCTGGTGGATCAGCAGCTAAAGGAATCGTCTCTCATTCTAGAACAAATTGTGCATAATCCAGTTTTTCAGGCTGATTTTAACTTTAGTTCAAAAAAAAGGGATCAGGCAATCTTACAAAACCTTACTAATTTACCAACCACCATTCTTGAGCATTCAGTTTTAATATTTGGGAGTAATCACTTTACCAATGAAAAGTATTTCTGGAAAGAATTTAGCCTTACCCAAACTAGTAAACTACACGCATTCATGATTTTATATTCTTATTTCAATTGTAAAAATTATATGCGTAAAAAGCTATACTCATCGGAGAAGCCCTTATCTGATTTTTGGAACCCCCCTTTTGGTGAACAAGCCAAGATAGACTTCAAAGTTGCGCGTAATACATTGTATGGCCATTTACATGATGATCAAAAATTCCTGATCGCGAGATTAGCATATCAATAGATCACCTCAACCATGGCTAATCGCTTTCAAAGTCATCGCAGTCCATAAGTGACTATCGTTTGCATTAAAATTATCCATTACCTCAATTTGAATGCCTATTCCATTTTATCAGTACCAAAAACCAACAGATGAAAAATTTAAATCACTACGTAGCTATATATAAAGCACAACTCAACCAAGGTGATATCTATATCGCGTACACCCATCTGGTCAAGTACGTCATGAAGCTCAGGGTCCATATGATGAAACGATTTGTAGATCAATTTACATTTACGGGTATGCTGCATGGTTATATGGACTATACCTATTTCTACTACACGAATGACTTTTTGAAAAGCAAAAAGCTAAAATTAGGACTAGTACTCAACCATCGAGAAATGAGATTTGAAATTTGGCTACTTGGTAATACCCAAAAAATTCAACGGGCTTATTGGGAAATCCTAAAAACATCAAAATGGAACAAGAACCGAACCGACATACCCACGTATTCCATTCTGGAAGCCATAATCGAAGCAGAACCTGATTTTGATCAATTACCCCAATTGACCACAAAGATCGAAAGCCAGTTTATACAAGAATCCGAAGATATACTTCGAGTATTACGGACGCTCGCGTAAAGCACATATAACTATAAAACAAAAGTAAATCATAACTAGAACGTCTTTAATTAAATCTTAACCCCCTATATGAAACGGAATGATATTATTACCCTGCTCATTTTTTCCCTCATGTCTTTCTCGGGATGTAATACGCAACAGCCATCATCCCAAATCGAAGAAGCTTCTATTCATGCAGACACTTCTGGTATATTTCACATTCCCTATATAAGCCCAGGTCCCATTAATAGCCCAGCCATGATTTTGATATTGCACGGTGATGCACCTTTTAACAACCCTTCCTATCAGTACCTTATGGCAAAAAAAATTGCAGCTCAAAATCCTAATAGTATTGCTGTCGGATTATTAAGGCCTGGATATACGGATCGAGAAGGAAACCAATCGGTTGGCACACGTGGGGAAGCAATAGGCGACAATTATACACCTGAGGTACTAGCTGCTATTCATGAGCTTACCCTAGAACTTAAAGAAAAGTATAACCCTAGAAAAATAGTTTTAGCTGGCCATTCAGGAGGTGCAGCGATTTCTGCAAATTTAATGGCCCAGTATCCTAACACATATGCTGAGGCTATTCTTATCGCTTGCCCTTGTGACCTTCACGAATGGCGAGCGCATATGAAATCATTACAGGATGGTGCTCCTATTTGGGACACACCAGTTAAGAGTTTGTCCCCGATCGAAATAATGGCAAGTATTCGGGATACAGCACAAATTTTTGTCATCCACGGTGTTAATGATGAAGTTGTTCCGATTGAGATTGCAAATAAATATGTCCAGCAATTGACATTGAACCATAAATCAGTGGTGTTCAGAACAATCCCTGAGAAAGGACATGAAGTAGCATTTGATCCCACGGTATTTGAACAAGTACGGCTATTATTGGAATAGTTGATTAGAAAAAACCCAAGCTGTAAACCATCCGTTATTGATCCCATGGAAACCGTATGATAGGTTTTCTCACATTGCAAAAGACAGATATTAACTTGGTTTTGAATAATTGAGACTATCCGTTATTCAGATAAATGCCCCTTTCAAATCAGATTTTCATTGAATAGGAATACTTTAAAACTTTTGAATTTGTAGTTCTAAATGAATGTTAGCTATGCTTTCATTTCGTTTCCTCAATTCCATGTTCGGTATGTATAAATGATTTATCAGCACCTTTCAATTTAAAAAGAGCCTTTAACATAAGCAGGAACACCTGAGGCAGTCGGAACAAACTTTTTAACGTCAGCCTTCGATAGCTTGCACGAGGTAAACTAATAGATATGGCCAGTACTATTAGCACCAATGTTATTATCCAGAGCACATCTCTGAGGCTGAAGCCAAACCAAAAGCCATAAATTAAGTGTCCCAACCCTATCACGCCAGAAAGACCAAGCGCAATGATTCGAGGTGGTAGAAGAAACTGAGTTACTTTATCAAATAGATCAATATTACCTTTAGTCAATAAAGCAATAAGACCTTTTCGGAAATATTTCCCTAAATAAATAAACTGAGCGGATAACCATCTTCTGCGTTGGTTAACGAAAGCGTTTGCTTTCTGAACTTTTTCGTCTAAAATGACTGCATGGTTCGCATAACCAATTTTTATTCCTGCTTCCAATAGGTATAATTCCATTTCCTTGTCAAATCCACCCGTAGCCTGAGCACGTTTCATTAATTGTCGGAATAGTTGGCTTTCCGTGATAAAACCTGAACCAATTATAGAAGAGGAAAGTCCAAGTGCCCTATGACCTCTGCGGAATATAGCATTATTAACCCCTTCGCTGAATCCATCTAAGATAGCTATATCCGTATTGTAATTTTTGGCTGTTCGCTGCCCCTGAACAATTTTAAAGCCACTTTGTGCACGCTTTACAAGTTCATCAATACAGCCCGGCATCATAATATTATCTGCATCTAAAACGACAACGTAGTCTACCTCTTGCGGGACCTGCTCCAATCCTAATTGAATACTTTTCGCTTTTGTACTTTCCTCAAAAGAAACTTCCAACACATTCGTTTGATTCGCTCTCAAAGTTTCTAAGGTCTTTGGCTTAAATGAATCCGCTATCACCAAGACATCAATCTTGTGAAAGGCACTTTCATGCGCTATAGCAGCCCGAGCTGTATTGATAATTACGGCATCCTCTTTGTAGGCAGGAATCATAACCAAAATGTGCGAAGGCGTTATCTCTTGGATACTTTTCTTTTCTCTATATCTAAGAGCTGCCAGTGCAAAAACAAAAAAATAAAGATTAGAAAATCCTATGTATCCTAGAAGCACCATTTCCGGCCAGCGAATGATTGAAATTAAAGTATCCATAAACAATACATTACAAAATTACTTTTATCGAAATAACGCTATTAAGGTATTTTAAACGAATGCTACATACAATTAAAATAGATTCAACATTTAAACGCTTTATCACTTTTATCCATACGTCCTGCTCCATATCATCCTGGCTGATTGAGCTTCAGTGCAAGAACACTTTTATCTACGCCAAAATCAGCTAAAGGATTCGTTTGATACACTATCCACTATGGTTTTCTGTATTAAACAAATATTAGACGTATGGATTAACTTCGGGTTCACCTTACCATCTTGAGAGATCATAAAGTTATGTGGTTTCCAAGAGTAATCTTCGTTTAGTATTTATCGTATGCGTGATTATCGAATAACCATGCCGAGGGGCTAAGTTTATACGCCCTGTTTTAACGGTAAAAAAATACTTGGGTAAACTAAAAGTACTAAAGAGGGGATTTCTATTTCGGATTGGAATTTACAATGTACAATGTACATTTTTTTCACGACTATTTCTCCGTGCCTTTAAAATAGCACCTACATTTAACGATGTATATTTCATGGTCAAAAAGAGTGCTGTTTAGTACATTCCGTTGGAAGTACAAATATTCAAAAGAATGATTATATAATTTTTCGTTTTCAGCGAATGCTAACTCGGTGCTGCCAATAATGCTGTCTGTATCTACCCTTACCAAACACGAGATATTTTCCTGCACATAAGGAAGCGAAAGATTTGTAATTGTGAAAGGGCTACTGACGACGCCCACTGATTTCTAGATTTTGTGATCAGTGACGGATTTAATCAATATTTTTCATCTTCCCATTTAATTTTTTCCCTTTTCCTGTTTTTTTCATTCTTATAAAATATACAGATACAACTTATCGTAACATCCGGCATTCACTTGATGGGCGTCGCCTGCTCCGTATCCTAATCATTCCCTGCATATTTGCTGTTAACGCGCTGATTGAGACGCGAGTATCTCGAGAGGTGTCAGTTGAAATCCTTCGCACTATAAACCGTAATTTTCGACGGCCGACCATTGAGTGCGGTCCAGTTCTTGGCGGTTATAGAACACTCATTTCCGGTTTGTTGATAATATTCTTTTTTCAGGTGTTTCCCATATTGAATGAGCATATCACGTTGGAAAGACATTTGCTTTTCCTGCCCCAAAGTCAACTCTTCACTAGGATATCGGCTCCAGGTCTTGCCTGTTACTTCATCCGTCAGTTGGTATTCCACATGACCATTTTTTTCCATAACCATCACATGCCAAGCGAAGCGAAAACCCTTTTCATTTTCCAGTACGTTCCCTTCGAATAAATGATGACGAAGGGGCAAGAAAAATTGAAGTGCAAAATATCCAGCCAGAGGAATTTGAATCCACCTTTTAGGTTTTAGTAGAAAAGAAGAAGAAACATCTTGGATTCCCGGAAAGATTTTTTTCCAGTCTAGGCGATCAAAAAAGATGAGAGCTGAGCCAATCATAATCCAAGGAAACATACCAATATTGAATAGGATATGAGTAAGTACATGAAAAACTACAACCGCAAAGAAGGCAAGGAATCGGGTTCTTCGCCAAAAGAGAAAAAAGGGAATAGTCAAATCATATATCATTCCCGCCCAACTGAATATATAGGGAGTTACATCAAATGAAAACAATGAACCAATGACAGGAATATGGGTACGAGCATTCAACCATATGTCCATTGGTTGGGCTAGTATAAGCCAGTCATATTTAATTTTAGCTATTCCGGCAAAGAAATAAACCGTTGCGACCTGGCATTGAATACACAAAATACTCCACCTAGCTATACGAGAATCACTTTGCTTTAGCGGAAGGCTATCGATAGACATACTTTGATTAGCAGGTAAAAAGACCAATAAAAAAGCAATAAGCGAAACAAAGTAATAATGGTTAAGATACCATGACTTATCAATGAGTTCTAGGTAAGTAAAGCTTAGAAAAAAACCAATGATAGCTATCCTATAAAAAAGACCCAGCGCAATAAAAACAGCCAAGGCAGCGGTTCCTATTACCAGGCTATACATCCAAATCCCCGGCAGTGGTCTTACCCAATGGAAGCCAGGATAAGTAAAATGGTAAGTTGGTTCTAGGTAGAGGGATTCGACCCATCCCTCAGCCAAGAATCTTACCTGAGAGATAAAAAGTAGTATACCGAAAGTGATTCTGAATAAGGAGAGTGGCAAAGGATCAACCTTTTGAAATAACAGATCAGACCACTTACTCAACCTATCACTACCTTTCTGCATACACCTAGTTTAGGCAAGGTAAAAGGATGGCTTTAGTCACCATCCGTTATGTTAAAGACAATTGTTAAACCTAGCTGATTAGCCATATCTACCTTGACCAGTACCAATATATCACTCAGGAGGTTTGCAAGCGTTTCCAATTCGGAAGGATTACTAGTTATATCATCATAAAATGTAGTCGAAGTATTATCAAGAGCCTCCATTGCTTTTTCAATTGCTGTCTCAATTTTCGGTGCTAGCAATTCATCTTGCCCTTGTTGCAAAAAGTTAAGTAGCCCGTACAAGTTAACCTGCGATGAAGCCTCAGTGACACTATTTTGAATACTGATTAAACTATTTTTTAGCACCTCATAAGAAACCTTGGCATAAGGCGTATCTACACGGATTGGGTCGGCTGTAGCAAACTTATCCAGCCCCAAAGTACGAAGTACCTTTATAATAATCGTCTCTTCAATAACAGCGACTTGGTTGTTAGCCAATTGGTTCAATGAGGTACCTACTCCTTGGCCAATATCAGAAACCCAAGCTTCGCGACCGTAATTAAGGATCTGGATCAGTTGTTCGGTTTGTACAACCAGATCACTGGCTAAACCAACGACATAATTTCGGTAACTCAATGCAAGTGGACCAGAGGTATAATTTTCTAGAATAGCTGTGTTATCGGCTCCATGGAATAGTAAGTATTCCAGAACAGGCAACCCTTTAGTTGTGGACCCTGAGTTGTTAACGAAACCCTGATCCAGGGTATCCCCACTTTCCAAGTTATCTTCAACATTACCAAGATTAAATGGATACTTGTCGATTTTATTTTGTAGGAATAAGGAATTTATTTCTCCAAAATCATAGAATTCTACCTGTTCCCAAGCGAATTTGGCAGATTTCCACTGTTCCTGAACATCAAGTAACGACATTGCATTGGGATTCTCAGAAAAAGCTTCTGCCGCCATAAGAAGATTTTTAGCTCGATCCAAAAACGTTTCATAGGCTGGTACGGCAACATTATCATAAATATTATCCAGCATGAGTTTTCTATCGAATGTTTGTTGTACTTCTTCTTCCACCACCGTCTCATCTTTTTCACAAGAAAGAAACCCTGATAAAATGAGTACAAGGAATAAGGTAGCCCGCTTACTGGATGAAAAATTCATTATAATGAGTTTAAAAAGTCGATAATAGCCTCTCTTTCGGCAAGAGGCAAAGCCTTAAATGCTTCTTTCGTTGCTTCTGCTTCTCCGCCGTGCCACAATATGGCTTCTTCCAAATTTCTAGCTCTCCCATCGTGCAGGTAAAAAGTATGATCATTAACCGTTTGAAAGAGGCCAATACCCCAAAGTGGTGGCGTCCGCCATTCTTGGCCGTTTGCCCGAAAATCAGGTCGATGATCAGCTAATCCAGGCCCCATATCGTGAAGTAATAAATCAGTGTAGGGCCGAATGGTCTGATCAGATAAGGCGTCAAAGCGATAGTGTTTTCCCGTTTTCAATTTTGGGACATGGCATTTATTGCATCCAATTTCACTAAACAAAGCTTTACCAAGCAGCACCTC
Organism: Saprospiraceae bacterium; assembly: GCA_013214265.1. Lineage (GTDB taxonomy): Bacteria > Bacteroidota > Bacteroidia > Chitinophagales > Saprospiraceae > DT-110. Next base: position 8,835 of record JABSSK010000063.1, read on the forward strand.
CTCGTTTTTCCAATTTCTTCTAATGGGAACTGCGAGTACAGATGAGTAAAGTTCAACTTTGCCTAGATCATCATCATCAATTTCTGTATCACCCCCATTTGGAATCTCATCACAATCGAACCCCCCAACACAAATTTCTTCTGGTGCCAGATAACTGGTAATACCCATATCTCCGTGAAAAGCATCCGCCACTTGTTGTAATATATTAGGTTCGTTTGCTTTCCATCCAAAACGACCCAAACTAAGGGCGTTTTTTGCGTAGTCCCAAACGTAATTAGGTTTACCCGATATACCGTCCCCATCAAGGTCCTGCTCGTCCGCTAGATCCAATATCGTTTGCTCATCAATTGCATCTAAAAGCCCTAACCCAATAATTTGAGTAGCAACTCTTGGAGATAAGAGCAAATCCTGAGCGGGTGCACCGTAGAAAAACTCAGTAATCTCGTACATGGGATCCCTAAGGGTAGTAGTGGTCCCATCGGGATAAAACTCCGTTTTATCTGCATAGACAATTTTGAAGTTAGCCTCTGGGTCAAGGTCTAGAACAGCCTGATCCTGTATTTGTAATCCATATGTAGGGTCAGGCTTTGGGCCTCCATACACGGATACCCCCGGAACACTAGCACGCAAGAGGAGTCCGGTACCTTTTTCACCCGTAAAGCTAGGTGGTCGGCCGCGCCCATCTTTGAAGTGGCATCCAGCACAAGTTCGAGCATTAAAAAACGGGCCTAACCCATCTCTGGCTGTTGTGGAAGCTGGAGAAGCAACCCAGTTCTGATTAAAGAAAGAATTCCCAACAAAAAAGAATAATTGATCAAACTCTTCCAGTCCAGGAGACTGAAAACCAAATGCATTAGGCGATATATCTATTACACTTGCTCTTCCACCTAGAATTTCTTCCCCAGGTTCAACTGCAAGTACCCTAGGCTCCTTTATAATTTCTTCCATAAACTCATCCTTCTTACAAGAAAAAAGAAGGAATTGAAAAGCAAAGAGAAATGTGAATAAACTAAAACGCGTCATAAGATGCCTTACTAAAGACTCCTTATCGAAGGAGGTTTGTTTAAAAATGTCTTCGGGAAAATTACATAATCCGACTGACCAATTTTTCTGACCAGCCGGATTATGTGACATATTTAAGTAAAGAATTAAGCAGAACGTTCAAAATATACTGCGTTTATCTTTACTTTTTTCAAAACAACAACAAGTTATTTTCGTTCAATGAAAATTTCTAATTTCAATGAACCACAAACCTAAACCTACTGATTGTATTACTCAGGAAGTTCTGTGTTAATGCTCAAACCAAGCTTTGTACCCAATTCAGCAATTCCATCACCAAATTCTCTTAATTCGCCGACAGAGTTTAGTACAGCCGGACGAGTACTGTCGTCAGAGATAGCAAAATCAAAAGGAATTGCAGTTGCATCCACTGCTACAAGTGCTTCATTCATCATCTGATCAAGTGATTCCCCGAAAGCAGGATCTACTACCGCAATAAGATCAAGCAAAGAAGGACCTACTACTTTGGAAATTCCATCGGAACGCAGGTAGCAACCTGTTACTACATTTCTGATACCAATCGCATTTAAGCGCGTATCCCGGTGCGTATTATCACTAAAGCAGGAATGCTCATCTTCTTGGTCTTTGTTATCGTAAGCAGTGAAAATTCTTTCCCCAGCTAATTCTGATTTTGCCAGTGTACCAATACCTGTCAGCATATTCGTTATTGCTTCATCTGGTGTTAAAGCCAAGAATGTAGAACGATAGTTACCAGATTGATTTGGATCACAATCATCCAGCATGAGCTGTAAGTGGTCAAGAATCAACTCTGCACAAATTTGCATATACTGACCTCGACGGTCAGCGTTAGTAGCTGTAGTAAAGTCAGTAAACTCACGCTTACCAGCCTCCATTGCCGAAGGTGCAGTTAAGTCCTGTCCCCAAAGTAGATATTCAATCGCGTGGTAGCCAATGCTAATGTTTTCTTCTCCACCTGCTTCGTTCAGTGACTCTAATAAAGCCTTGTCAAGAACCGGATAAGTAACAAGATCATTGATAATACCTGCGGACAAGTCACCGTCGACATAATCAATATACGATTCATCTAATGGCCATGCATTCAATAATCCTTCGGGACCATCTTCTGCATCAATAGGACCACCAGCAAATCGAAATGCTTCTGTCTGGCCATAAGGCTCACGTGAGTCAAGCCAAGCAATTTTTACTGTTTCAAAAAGCTCAGCGCTAGGCGCATCAATAAAGTTATTGATTGCGGTTTGTAATTCAACGGCGGTATTGTACGCATCAAGATAGTTATAGTATACCATGTCGGCATAGTTCTCCGGAATAGCTTCTTTAATGTCATCCGCAGAAGAAAGTTCTACCGTGTCTATGATGGTTTCAGTAACCGTCTCAATGATCACTTCTGGCTCTTCTTTTTCGCAAGCAATTGCGAAAATACAAGCGCAGAGTAGTAATGTGTTAAAAAGATTCTTTGTCATGATTAAAATTTATTTGGACTTATTCTAATTAAAAGTAAAACTACTCAAATCCAATTATGTTCACATCACTAAACCATATATCTGACAATAAACTGATAAACCCCCAAAACAGAATCAAGGAATTATATTCTAAATAAAGAACCCAAAAAAAATGTTTTAAACATTAGATCGCTTTTTTAAAAAATAAAATTTTAAAAAAGCTCTACTTATTGTTATAAAAAACAAGTATCATATTGGTCAAGATAACCTGTAAACTTAGATTTCAAATGTACATCATCAGTGTGATGTGTAGCCCACAAATGCTATCAGAAATAAGAATGGACATCATCAGACATACAGTGTATTAGTTGATCTTAGCATACTTTTCGCCTAGCCCTTAAATGAAAAAATGTAATGCGCAGTATGCCTTACATGATCCTATCCTAAAATTATAACCACAACTTGAATGAATGAACATGAGTAATCCCATCTATGAATAATTTGTACTGACAACACAGCATATAATAAAGGATAATCAATGCAACTAACTTATTACTGATTGATCTGATCACCAAGTAGTCCATCATAAGGGGTAGATAAATGTTTCTGTTGATAACTTAGTACCAAAACCGACCGGTTTATATTTATCCAGTATCCATGAATGTAAGGATGCTTACAACATAAAAATCTGAGTGGAAGAATACCAGTAAAATGGTACAGATATTTCATGTCAAACAAGTAGATCATTCCGAGTCAGTGTCGCATGAAAACGCCATCAGAACATACCTTTTTTTAATATATCTAATTTTAGATACCTGCTGAAGGGAAGTTCTCTTTTTGTCATAACGTCTTATCATTCCAAACTCTATTAAAATGTATTTTACTATTATCAATATTAGAGTATTCCATTTTAACAAAGCCATACATAAAATGAAACCAACTTTTCAGAGTTGTTTCCCCTAAATCACTCTTTGCTGTTGCTGAAATAACCAAACATTCGAGTTGCCCAATTTCGCATTCCAATATTTCATGATCTATTATTTCATAGGTAAAAATATTGGTAATAGGATCTTCCCAGGTTATCCATCTCACATCGGCCCATATATTCCCTATTGTCAGTTCGCCTTCCCACACGTTACCGATAACGTAAGGAGCTTGAATAAAAGGGTAAGGGTTTAGATTAAGCATCTTGAATAAGAAATCTCTGGGTGGGTGAATCCATACGTTTTTGTGATTTTCAATACATCCACTTCTCGTACCACCGATCAGAAGATCATTATTGTCATTGTAATAATCATATCGAATAACAGTCTGTTTGTATTCGTATCCGAAAATATTAGAAAATACTTCTGGAGTAATCTTAACTCGTGCAATAGTACTATCATCTTTAACAGGGGTTAATTCCCAATCCATTTCCACTATTCCCGCTGGACTTAGGTTTTCCTTAACCCTAACGTATAAGCTATCCTGCTCATATAAATAAACATAAGCATACTCAAATTCACTTCCATTGACAAAAATCACATTGTCGTCACTATAATTAAAGAAAATTGCGTCTTCGGGTTTCTGTTCAATGTACATACCAGATTCTAAGGAAACCTTAGGTGTATTCAGCAATGTTGTATTCTGAAATCCTGTTATAATTTCTTCTGGTGGTTCCTGGGATAAATCTCTTTTTTCGGTTTCTACCAATTGCTGTTTACAGCCCATAAAGGAAATACACATTACAACCAAAACAATGTGTTTACTGCGCACCTTCCGAATGATATCTGATTTAGGTAGAGAATTGAAAAAGTGCATTTTTTAGTATCTATTTAAACTGTTAAAACCCAACAATCGCTTAGCCCAAATATGCTTGTCTTCAGTTTTAAGATGCCTCAATGGGATTAATCCCATCAACAATACTGTTGACTTTGGTCAGTACCGTATTGATTTAACTGATGTCCACAACTACTTTTTTTATTCCTGATACTACTTTATTATGACGCACTATGAGTCAAAGCATTACCCTTCTTGATGAAAGTTTATATTTCTATTTCTTCATTTACTCCATTTGAGCAGGATTAAGCAGCAAATATTGAATACTTTATGGAGAGTGCTTCTTTTTTTATCCAAAAAATAATGTTGCAGGGTAAATTGTCTAATAAAAACTAGGCGAGCTAACTTATGTAAGCTGTGGATGTACACGCTAATGGAAAAAGTAATCATCATCCAGATGGGTATTCTCATAAAATGATAGTGTGGTGAACCTGAGCTTACAACTGGGCAGAAGGTAATCCCGAGTGCCCAAAACAGCCAAAAATTGAATTCTATTAATAAAAAGGCAAATATAACCAATGACCGCATCGGTACCATAATTACGAAAACCAATCTGGTGCATTAAAAATATGATTACTTACAAATACGTAGGGAATGTGTTCGAAGTAAATTTCATGATCTCATAGAAGCACAAAACTGAAACTAGGGAAATATCCTCCATTTCATACTTTAATGATAATCTAATCTTGTAATTCCAGATAGGTTCGCAAAAAAAATAACCCGCAAGTAAAAGGCAATGTTGAATACATTAACATAAATACATTCAATAAATATTTCATATTCAAGTGCTTAATCTTCATTTAAAAAAGGAAATTATATATTTTTAGGAAAGCATATTTACCATTATCACCTTGAAGAATTGGTTTTCTATCGCCAATACCTCCTGAATACAGGTTTTCATTTTCGTCTTAATATCGAGTCATATCCAGTAAAATACTTTTATGGATTTAGTTTATATTACTGTTGATTATTACTCGAACCGCTTGTTATATGTATATCATTATAAGTACGATAGGTTGGTTTCTCGGTGGGGTGTGCATGACGCTACTTGTCGGTATGGTAGTATGGTACAAAAGTAGAATTAAAAAAGTCGTTAATCACCACCAAAAGGAGATCTTACATCGTATTAATATAGAAAAGCTACTTGAGGAAAAAGAAGCGATTCAGGAATCTATTATATACTTTGCTAGTTCTCTATTTCGAAAAAACACGGTGCACGATATACTCTGGGACATCACCATCAACTGTATAGAGAATCTTAATTTTGTGGATTGTGTTATCTATTTAATTGATGAAGATCGAGGGGTGTTGGTTCAAAAAGCTGCCTTTGGCCCCAAAAATGATAGCAATCAAACCATAGTAGATCCCATTGAAATTCCCATTGGAAAAGGTATTGTTGGTTCTGTTGCTATGCATGGCAAGTACGAACTCATTTCGGATGTAACTCAAGATGACAGATACATCCTCGATGATGAACAACGAATGTCTGAACTGACCGTACCTATTATAACGCCCAAAGGAAAAATACTGGGGGTAATTGATTCTGAACACCCCCAGAAAGGTTTCTTTAATAATGTCCATCTCAAAGTTCTGAGTACTATTGCATCCATCTGTGCCATAAAATTAATCAAGGCAAAAGCAGACGCTGAAATTATAGTAGCTAAAGAAAAAGCCGAAAAAGCTACCTTAGCCAAATCACAGTTTCTTGACACCATGAGTCATGAAATTCGTACGCCATTGAATGCTGTAATTGGCATGAGTCATTTACTCCTCAATGATAACCCCTTACCCGCACAGATAAAGAACCTAACGACACTTCATTTTTCTGCAAAACATTTACTCGCATTGGTAAATGGTATTCTGGACCTTTCAAAACTGGATTCAGCTAAAGTTCAATTTGAAAATATTGAATTTGATGTACACAAATTAACTCAAAACCTGTTCTATTCCTTTGAACAGGAAGCGAAGAAAAAGAATCTAAATTTTAAACTAATTACCTCCCCGCTTTCCAATCAGATCAAAGGGGATGAGGTACGGTTAAATCAAGTTCTTACCAACCTGATCAGTAATGCCGTAAAATTCACGAACCATGGAAGTATATGTTTTGGCTTTGAAATAAAAGAACAATGCGCTTCTCACTGTACTCTTCTATTTAAAGTAAAAGATAGCGGCATTGGTATTCCTATCAATAAACAAGAAACCATCTTCCAACAATTCGAACAAGCTTCTATAGATACCTCCCGTATTTATGGTGGAACGGGATTGGGGTTAGCCATTTGTAAAAAACTAGTACATCAACAAGGTGGAACGATTGGCGTCAATAGCAAGGAAGGAGAAGGGTCTATTTTTTGGTTCCAGATGACTTTTGAAAAAGGTTCCGCTTTGACAAACCATAATAATCCAGAAAAAGAAATCGCTGCATGGAAGTATAAAACCCTTCCCGGCATGCGGGTCATGCTAGTAGAAGACAATAAGATCAATCGAATGATTGGCAGTAGGTTTTTGCACCAATGGCAGATTAAAACTCGGGTTGTAGAAAATGGGATATTTGCAATAGAAGAATTGAAAAAAAATCCTTTTTACGATGTGATCCTAATGGATCTAAACATGCCCGTAATGGGAGGGCTTGAGGCTACTCGTATTATTCGTAAACTACCTTATTTAAAGACCAGAAAGATTCAGATCATAGCACTAACTGCTACTATTTCACAAGAAGTTAAAGAAATAGCTCTTGCCAGTGGAATGAATAACTTCCTCAGTAAACCCTTTAACCCTGATCAGCTTTTTGATCTTCTGCAAACGGCATATAAAAGCCTGAATGCCAATAGCTAGAATTAATAATATAGAATAGGCATCTTAATTCTGAAGCTAGGTCTACAATACCTAGGCCTATTCCTATGTATCATCATTCTATTAGATTTAGTGACGAACCCTCATTTAAATGATTAAAACCAGCTGAAACCATTCCGCTTAGTTATAGCCTATAAAAACGAACATATAGCATTGAACACACCATGCTTACATCTGGTATCGTACCATTTTACTTTGTGCGTTATCCGATCGCACCCTGCTTTGGTAAAAAATATCCGATATTCGCGTAATTTCTTTCTGGATAAATAACCACTGAATCAATTATTACTGCATTGAGCAATACCATTTCCATAGCCGTACTTCCATTTAAAAATATGAGTAATGATCTCGAAAATGAATACTTCTGTGAGGGTATCAGCGAAGAAATTATTCATGCGCTCACTACTATCGAACAGCTAAAAGTCATCTCCAGAAATTCAAGCTTCCTTTTTAAAGATCAAGAAACCTCAATTAGAGAAGTTGGCAAACGACTAGACGTGCAAATTATTCTGCAAGGAAGTGTTAGGGTAAGTGGAAGAACCTTACGGATTGCTGCACAATTAGTCAATACAAATGATGAATCCCAGTTTTGGTCACAAACATGGGACCGTTACTTAGACAATATCTTTGAAATACAAGATGAAATTAGCCTTTTAATTGCAGACAAACTCCGTGAACATGCAGGTCATTTAGAAATTCACGAACGCCTTGTGGATGACCATACCCATAATGTGAACGCCTATCAATACTTCTTAAAAGGACGTTTCCACGTCAACAAATGGAACCCTGAGGATATTAAAATAGCTATTTCCGCTTTTGAAACAGCCGTAGCCATAGACGCCAATCTAATCAATGGGTATCTAGGTCTGGCAGACGCGTATAGCTTTCTGGCTGTAGCTGGATTTGCCCCGCGAGAAGAGGCTTGGTTCCAAGCAAAAAAAAATCTTCAAAAAGCGCAAAAAATTGATCCCAACCACGCAGGCCTGAATTAT
>JABSSK010000630.1 GCA_013214265.1 Saprospiraceae bacterium
TTCGGCAAAAGACTGGGCGGGTAGGCCTTACTGATGTGTATATTTAGCTCTCTTTGCGGTCTGTTACACTACGTGGCTTCATGTTGGTCCGACAAGCACAGGAATTATCTGGCTGGCATACTCGGTTTGTCATCTTGTATACTTCCGAAGTGTTTGCGAACGACGCTACATTTGTCAGGTGTTTCAGGTGATTAATCAATTGATTTCGTACGCTAAATACCGGCGAATGCCATTTGTACATCGCTGGCGCAAAAATGTAAAGGTACATGACACTGTCCACCCGTTACAATCCCCAGGAAAAAGAGAATGCCTGGTATGAACATTGGCTACAGCAGGGATACTTCCATTCTGAGCCCGACGAAAGAGAGCCGTTCACCATTGTGATTCCACCCCCTAACGTAACGGGTGTGTTGCACATGGGGCATATGCTGAATAATACCATTCAGGATATTCTGATTCGCCACGCACGGCTGCGTGGATATAACGCTTGTTGGGTTCCCGGTACAGATCATGCTTCTATTGCCACGGAAGCGAAAGTAGTTAAGCAACTGCGAGAGAAGGGTGTCAAGAAATCAGACATTGGGCGAGACGCTTTTTTGCAACATGCGTTTGCTTGGAAAGATGAATACGGCGGTAAAATTCTGGATCAGCTCAAAAAATTAGGTGCCTCCTGTGATTGGGAACGCACGCGCTTTACCATGGAAGACAAGATGTCGGAGGCGGTGATACGCGTGTTCGTGGATTTGTATCGCAAAGGAAAATTATATCGGGGCTTACGGATGACCAACTGGGATCCTGAAGCCCAGACTGTTCTGTCGAATGAAGAGGTTATTTATAAAGACGAAAATAGTAGGCTGTATTACGTTCGCTACCAATTGGAGGGAGCCGATGATTTCCTGACCATCGCGACCGTTCGTCCAGAGACTATTTTAGGGGATACCGCTGTTGCGGTGCATCCGGATGATGCGCGATACAAACATCTTCATGGTAAGCGGGTAGTGGTACCTTTAGCAAATCGTTCTATTCCAATTATTACGGATCATTACGTAGATCAGGAATTTGGAACAGGGGCCCTGAAAATCACACCGGCTCATGATATGAATGATTATGAGATTGGGGAACGACATGACTTGGAGGTGATCGATGTACTGAATGCGGATGCTACCATGAGTGAGGCTGCAGGTATGTACATTGGTGAGCATGCTTTTGTTGCACGGAAAAAGATTGCAAAGGATTTGGAAGCCGCGGGTGCTATTGTCAAAATAGAAGATTACCGCAATAAGGTTGGTCGTTCAGAGCGAACGGATGCAGTAGTGGAGCCCCGACTGACTGAGCAGTGGTTTGTAGATATGAAACCATTCGCCAAAACAGCTCTGGAAGCAGTGCGATCAGATGAAATTACATTTTTTCCAGAGCATTTCTGGAATATGTACAACAGCTGGTTAAAAGAAGAAAATGTTCGTGACTGGTGTATTTCTCGTCAGCTATGGTGGGGCCAACGGATACCGGCATGGTACTATGAAGATCACGTTATTGTTGCGGAAACGGAAGCAGAAGCTTTAGCGCAAGCACGAGAGAAAACAGGTAACCCCGGATTACAAATCCACGATCTCAAGCAAGATGATGATGTGGTGGATACTTGGTTCTCTTCCTGGTTGTGGCCCCTGTCGGTTTTTGATGGGTTTGACAATCCTGAGGAATTATCATACTACTATCCGACCAACGTATTGGTTACCGGATGGGATATTATGTTCTTTTGGGTAGCTAGAATGATTATGGCCGGGTATGAATGGTCAGAAGATTTGCTGGGGGAGGCCCTCATAAAAGAAAGAGGGCGTCAGCCTTTCCGGGATGTATACTTCACGGGGATGGTTCGGGATAATAAACGCCGAAAGATGAGTAAGTCTTTAGGTAACTCTCCGGAT
>JABSSK010000631.1 GCA_013214265.1 Saprospiraceae bacterium
GATGGAAGCGTTACGCGAAAAGCTTCATTTAAAAACTACTCTAATCAGCGGCCAATCAGGCGTTGGAAAGTCCAGCCTTGTAAATGCAATACAGCCTGGAATAGGCCTTCAAACCCAAGAGTTATCTGATTACTCTGGTAAAGGACAACACACCACCACCTTTGCTGAGATGTTCCCACTTGAAACTGGAGGCTCTATCATTGATACTCCAGGCATAAAGACCTTGAGTTTTAATCATTTTGAGCCCCTAGACGTTGCCCATAACTTTAGGGAATTTTTTGTGCGCTCTGAAGCGTGCAAATTTGGCGGAAAATGCCTCCATCGAAATGAACCCAAATGCGCTGTAAAAGCTGATGTAGAAACTGGCTACATTAGTGAATTGCGCTACCTCAATTATCTCACTATCCTTGAGGAGATAGAAGAACAAAATTACTGGGAAAGAAACAAAGGTTTCTAAATAGAATTACTTTTGCCAAAGCAAAAAAAAGACCTTACGCATGGGATACCAAAGTCGCAAAAGAAAGTATGTAAGCCGGCGCGAACGTTTACAGAATCACTTCAGAAACTATCGTACCATTTTCATTTTTGCCTTAATCGCTCTTGTGGTCCTGATCTATAAAAATAGATGGGCTATCTGGAACTACGTACAAACCTTCTTTTATTAAAATTTTACTACGCGAGAAAAGTAAAACGGAAGGATCGAGTAGGTTGACTTAACCTACTCGATCCTTCCGTTTTGAATATCATTTTACTATTAGAAGGCTTAAAGCCTGTTCGCTCTCCTTATCGATTACTCAGGCTCAAAACCAAGAATAATATTAAAGTCACCAAGAAACTGAAGGCTTCTATCCGTTCCAGGTTTATCAAATCCAACTCCATAATCAAAACCTAATGTACCGAACATAGGTAAGAAAACACGTAATCCAAGGCCAGCAGAACGCTTTAAGTCGAAGGGATTAAATTCTTTAAAGCTCCTCCATGCATTTCCGCCTTCTGCAAAAGCTAGCATATAAATCGTTGAGTTTGGATTTAGCGATATAGGGTACCTAAGCTCAATGGTGAACTTATCAAAGATAGGCGTAGCCACGTTCTGACCTCTTGGCCCAACATTATTAGGCAGCTGATTGACTTCATATCCTCGCAAAGAAATAATATCCACACCGTTAAAACCAAACTGCTGATTATTTATACCATCGCCCCCTAGCTGGAAACGTTCGAAAGGTACAAGACCAATATCCTGATTATACGCACCCAGAATACCGATCTTCAGCCGCGCCCGCAAAGTCAAATTACCAACAATTGGTGTATACCAATCTGCGTCAAACCGTATTTTATAATATTCCAGATATCTGAACTTCTCTGAAGCTGACTCCTTGGCGTAATCCCGAGAATCATCCGCAAACAAAGAATATGGAGGTGTAAACTGAACAGACAGCGCGACACTGGACCCACTTCGAGGGAAGATGGGGTCACTTATAGAAGAGCGTGCAATGGTTTGTTTGATACTGTAATTGAAATAGTCTCCAGTGGATACCAGTTCTCCGTTATCCGTAACGAATAGTCCTTGTGTCCAGTTGTTTAACTGAAGCGTTTGTAGATTGAAAGCCGTGCTAGAAATAAAATTGTCGTCAGGCCACTTCAGGCGGGTACCAAAACTAACAGACCCTTGCAAAATTTTGAAGCTTTGATAAGTGCTCGTATTTCTTGCACCAAAAGCAAAACGGTTCAGGAAACCACCCACCGTAAGCGAATTAGGCTTTTTACCCCCTAGCCACGGCTCAGTAAAAGAGAAGTTATAAGACTGGTAGAAGTCCCCGTTAGTCTGGGCTCGGATAGAAAAGCGCTGCCCATCACCCATAGGTAATGGCCGCCAAGCTTCGGTAATAAATATATTTCTCAGAGAAAAATTATTGA
>JABSSK010000632.1 GCA_013214265.1 Saprospiraceae bacterium
GGTATGAATACTGGAAATCATCACGCATGAACTGGCACAAAGCGCTAGGACATAGCGATAGCGATCTGCGCTTCCATGATCATGATAATCTGGCTCATTACGCCAATGCAGCGGTTGATATTGAGTTCAAATTCCCGTTTGGTTTCAAAGAGCTGGAAGGTATTCATTCGCGTACCAATTTTGATTTGAGTCGCCATCAGGAACTGTCAGGTCGAAAAATGCAATATTTTGATCCGGAACTTAACGATAGCTATGTACCATACGTTGTAGAAACCTCAATTGGAGCGGACCGGATGTTTCTAGCAGCTATGACCCACGCACTACAGGAAGAAATAGTTCCGGATGCCGATGGGAAAGAATCTAAACGAACTGTACTGAAACTACATCCTGCAATTTCTCCAGTACAAGTAGCGGTATTACCATTACTGAAAAACAGAGAAGAGTTAACCACAGCGGCCCGGGATGTGATGAAGACACTTCAGGCCTCGTTTTCTTGTCAATATGATGAGAAAGACGCTATCGGCCGTAGGTATCGTCGACAAGATGCTATTGGTACGCCGTATTGTGTGACCATCGATTTTGATACCCTCGAAGATCAAACAGTAACCATTCGGGACCGAGATAGCCTGAAACAAGAGCGGATTCCGATCACTAAAATTGCTGATGTCGTTCGCCAGAGAGTAGGTAAGGAGTCTTTATTGCTTGGTTAATGCGGTATTGCTGAAAAGGCAGTCCGTTTCGTTTAGTTTTTCGGAAGCTGATGGTTGGCTTATTGTATGGCAAAGCGCATAGTACCTTAGCTATTTACCTATGGATTTCATGGTTATGATAAGCGTTGTTGCACATTGGGTCACAGATTAGAAGTAATGAGGAGATCTAAATCTGTAGATTTGATGTCGAAGCGTTCGCCAAGGTATGCATTACAAAGGCATCCTTTGTAGGTATAAACACCGTGACGTAGCCCGTGGTTATTGAACAAGAGATGTTCGATACTCGCAGTGGACCCTGCATTAAGAAGAATCGGGGTAAGTATGTTGCTAACAGCAGTAGAAGCTGTTTTGGGAACCCTCGAAGCTATATTTGGTACGCAGTAGTGAACCACTTCATGTTTGATAAAAGTAGGGCTGTCCAGCGAGGTTACTTCTGAGGTGGCGAAACATCCACCCTGATCGATACTGACATCAATAATGATCGACCCGGATTTCATTTTAGCTACTTGGTCCTCGCTAACAATTACAGGCGATCGTCCTGATTTAGCGTGTACAGCTCCGATGACCACGTCAGCATTAACCAGTTCACGTTCTAAATAGACGGGGTTCATGGCTGAGGTGAATAACTGACGCCCTACCTGATTCTGCAGGCGTTTTAATTTGTAGATGTTATTATCGAAAATGCGAACTTCGGCACCCAAACCTAATGCCACCCGGGTGGCATATTCAGCAACAATGCCGGCTCCAAGGATAACCACTTTAGCACTTGGAACACCTGAGATTCCGCCGAGTAATAAGCCACTACCTCCTCGGTTGTAGGTGAGTAATTCGGCTGCTGTAAGCATAGAACTTAGCCCTGCCATTTCGCTCATGATGCGCACGATCGGGAAGGTGTCCGCTTCATCTTTGATATATTCCATGGCTAGGGCAATGACTCTTTTTTGTCGGAGTGCATTGATATACTCGGCACTGATAATAGGAAGCTGTAAGGGAGAAATCAGAATCTGGTTGGGATGCATGAAGGTGATCTCCTCCAAAGTTGGCGGAGCAACTTTAATTATGATATCTGCCTGGTATACTTGTTCGGGACTGTAGGCGATTTCGGCTCCAGCCTCCGAAAAATCATGATCTGAATAATTAGCCTTTTCTCCAGCATTTGTTTCTACTACGACTCTGTGGCCATGTGCAATAAGGATAGC
>JABSSK010000633.1 GCA_013214265.1 Saprospiraceae bacterium
TCTATTGTCTCTCCGCCTATTTCCATTTGTCCAAATTTTAGTCTTTCGACATATTTCTTCATTTCTTCTACCCCAATTTTTCTAGCAAGTTGTTGGTAGCAAGGAACACAGGATGTTTGAAATGCATCTTTTAATGATAGGTCTTGTTCCCAAACAGGAAGATATCTTTCAGATCCATCCCATTTGAATATTGTTTTTTCATTTTCTAAAATATTTAATTCAAGTCCTATTATTGAATTTGGAATTTTAAAAGTTGAAGCTGGCAAATGTTGAACTCTTGATTCCGAAAAACTATTAGAATAATAAGTGTTTTTTTTCTTGTCGTATATTAGTATTGCTCCTTCTAAATCTGAAGAGTCTAAAATTGTTTGAAATTCAGGTAATACTACTTCTACAGGTGTATTAAATTTCACGTCTTCCTTACTTTCCTTGTTTTTGTAGGAAAATATCAAAATAGGAAGTAGACTGATAATTAAATTTCGCATTTGTATTCTATTAGTGCTAACGGTCTTGTCTATAAGTAGTAGCGGATTTCTACCCACAAACCTTTCGGTTTTGCACTGATCTTTCTTTTACGTTTATACTTTCGCTTTATCACTTAAACCGCTATTACTTATATACCGTGTTGGCGGTAGTTTTTCCTATTTATTTAAATATTTTTCTACATTTTCTTTAATAATTCCATCTCTATATCCAAACCACCTTTCAAGTATAATTTTCTCAGGAGAAATTAAAACATAGTTTGGGGTGCCAACCTCCCAATACTTTACATAAGCATCACTATAATTACCTTTGCCATCCCATAGATAATTCCACGTAATTGAATCCCGAGTCACATGGTTTTCCCATGACTCTTTGTCAATGTCAGTTGAGATGGAAATGATTTCCAAATCATCTATATAGCTGCTCTGAAGTTCTTTCAATTCTGTCAGTGACAACTTACTATGATAACAAGCCAATGAAGAAAAATGCAAAAGCATATATTTGTTTTTGACGTTTGATAATGAAAATGTCTCTCCATTTTTGTTCATTGCACTGTAATCATAATATCGGTCACCTACTTCGGGTTTTGGAAATTCACTTTGTAATTTGACCGCTTTTCCTATGGTTGTTTCTTTGAGTTCATTGTCCAATTTTTTATAAAGAATACTTAATTCTTCAGTGGAAAACGAAGATTTATGGTATTTGAATCTACTCAATGCAGCATACGAATTAAAATTTTCCTTTATTAGTTTCACTGTTTCAGTATCCAATGAATCTGACAAGGTTTTCAATTTTTTAGATAACACTTTGTCATCTGAACCATATATGCTTTTTAGGTCTTTACCTAACAGTTGTCTTTGATATTCAATTTTATTAAATTTTTCAGCATTGTCCTGATACTTTGAACCTATCATATCGATACCCCAAGGAAAATCACTTTTATCGGCTTTAAAGCTCACCTGTTCATTCCTTACCAATAAGAGCGTATAAATAAACTCTGGGGACATTGTTAAGAGCATTAATTCCTCGGGGCTTTTAGAATTAAGATTACTCTTAAGAAATATTTTTCCATTTATAACAAAAGTACTATCCAATGTTATGCCTGCCTTGTCTTTTAGATAGAATAATGTACTATCCGGAATATTAGTTAAGGTAGCGTTCAGAGTGAACTCTCCTTTATTATTCTCTTTATTTGATACTTTATTTATACATCCGTTAAAAATTAAAGTAAAAAATAGAATTGACATTATTTGTTTTATCATTGAGTTTCCTTTTTGAGTTTTAATTACTGCCAACGTTCCGTGCAACTGCCGTGGCATTACACGCATTATTTTCATCAATATAATATTTATCCATTATCTCCTATGAGACCCTTGGCAACTAATGACCTGTATGCCATGAGACAGTTGCACTGTGTTAGAGGC
>JABSSK010000634.1 GCA_013214265.1 Saprospiraceae bacterium
GCGGCTACGCCAACGGACACGCTATACAGTAAGCGCAGCTATGACGTAGGCTTTATGCTCAGGGCTAACAATTCTACTTCTGTGACTGTTAGGATATTGCTGAAGTACCAAACCTATGAACAATAAACTTATTACTTGCACCTAGCCCTATATTTAAGGACATGATTCTATTTCTAGTTAATAATGTTTCATAATTATGTAGTGAAGAATCACAAAAATTTTGTTTACCATTCTTCATTACCAGAAGTATTCAAGTCATCAATAGGCTTGCCTACTGACCACTCCCCATTTTCATATCTACTTTCGTAAAAATCTTCTTGCCCTTTTCTAACTGCGGTATATATCAATAATGCTTGGTCGGCCGTAAAACTTGGTAAGTATTCTGCAGCGGCTGTATTTATGGACTCCGGTAGCAGCTCCGGTTGAAAGGGTAAAGGATTAGCTATTGCATCAGCTATAAATAAGCACTGTTTAACTGACTTTTCTGCCCTCTTGATTAACTTCTCATTCGAATCACCTAGTGAAAGAAATGTTTGATAAGCACGTGCTGCTTCATCATAATCCTGGACCTCTCGATACGTCTCGGCAAGCTGAAACCATAGCCTGACATCAAAAGTTTTTGATTGCTTTAAAACACGCTCATAGGTTGAAATAGCCTGTTTTTTTAATCCTCGTTCGTATTGGATATGCCCAAGAAAAATACGTGCTTCAATAAGACTGGGTACATCAGCCAAAAGATCTGATAATTCCTTCTCTGCTCGTACTAAGTCTCTTTCTTTAATATACGACTGAGCTTTCAGGTATTGTTTTCGATACTTACCATCTAAGTCTGCAACTTTCATGATTCCTACTTGGCTATGACCATTTACAATACCTATCATAAAAATCAGTAAGAACAGGAAAACCCTCATAAACCTTTTACATATTTAACGATAATGATCGATTAATAGATTTTGATCTTACCATAAAAAAAGCGAAGCCATCCCAAAATTCGGATAACTTCGCTTACTGTTTTATTCGGTAACTCTACTAACTAACTTTCTTGCAACAAACGAGCAGCTCTTTCGGAGCCACTTTCGGCAGCTTGTTGCCAAACATTTCTGTATCCTTCTTTTCCTGCTTTCTGCATAGCAATTCCTTGATAAAGCAATTGATCGGCTTCAGGTGCCTTTCCTTGTTCTAATGCCCGATCGAAAGCTTCAATTGCATCATCGTACTTTTTAAGTCCCAACAACGACCTACCATAATTGAATAAATCATTCTGGCGATATTTGAAATTGGTATCCGATTCGCTAAAGGAACGATTGACCAATAATTTGAATTCAAACTCCGCTTTACTGTATTCATTTTGCTCCAAGTGACAAATTCCCTTTTCTCTTCTCGCTTTCCAGTAGATACTCTGATGCGGAATGGATGATTTTGCAGCAGCCCCAAAATCAGCTATCGCTTCAATAAAATTCTCACGCTTTTGATGGATAGTACCACGACCAAAATAAGCGTCTGCACTATTTGAATTAATTTTCAGGCTCTTATTGAAGTCGTACAAGGCATCTTCAATATTATTCAACATAAAATTAACATACCCCCTGCGCTCGTAGGCTAATGCATGCCGCTCGAATTTATCGATGGCATTACTCAGCGTCTGACGAGCTTCCGTTTGTTTTCCTTCACGGATTAATTCACGACCTTTCAAAAATGACTGAACTGCTGCTTTATCGCTTTTAGGTTCGAGTTTATGGAACGCTAGGCATTTTCCGTTTTCTAGTTTCCATATACTAACACTACCAGCAACTGCGTACTGCATAACCATTTCAAGCATACTCAAGGTATTCCGAAAACACTTATCTGAAGCTTGTCCGATAAGCCGTGGAATATCCATAGCTGCA
>JABSSK010000635.1 GCA_013214265.1 Saprospiraceae bacterium
ATTATAATTTTCCCCATCGAAGCGGCCGATAGCGGACTGATCATAGAGTACGAACCAATGAACCCCCACACAGTAGGGATTAGCGGCAGCGTCTTCTAAGTACACCCGGTAGGCTTTCCCTCTATCTTTTTGTGTACGCACATGCCCTATACCTGAAGCAGGTAACCCTACATCAAGAGCTCCAAAATGCCATTCACCAATCATGATTGGCATTTGCAGCAAATCATGAATTTTTTCGGTTTGGTCAAAAGGTACTTTTTCTTGATAATTATTCATACTAAAAATATCAAATGATTGCATACCAGAAACTGCCCATTGGGGCGGAACACCTTGGTATCGGATGCCTAAATTGAGGTGATTGGGATCTACTTTTTTGCAGGCTGCTGATAAGGTGCCAAAATATTTTTCAACCATAATAGCACTGAATGCTTCCAGATCAACTAATGCGTCTGCGGAGCATTCCTCCTTCCATTTGCCAGTTTCAATTTGGGCAAAACCAATATCCATCTTCCAGCTTTCTGCTAAGGCTGCATCGGATGCATATTTCTTTTTGAGGAACTGAGTGAGCTGAGTTCGTGTATGACTCGCCTCGTTATTATAAAGCATACCCACAGCTGGTAGTTCTTTAGAGAAGGCCCACTGGGGTTCATTCATCATGAAGTAGCCGATAAGAGCTGGATCATCTACTGATTCTTCTAAATCTTTTGCGTAAGCAACAGCGTCTATTTCAAAATCAGGATGGAAAACATCAGGAAAGTCACGATAAATTCGCTGACTTTTTTCACCTTTAAAACTCATAGGCCGTACATAAGGGAAAACAGCTTTTGAGGCATAATTCCATTCCGACCAATTTCCGACTGTATTAAACCGCAGGCGTCGGAGCTCGTCCAATGCAATGGTGGCCCATTTGTCCCGCCAGCCTTTAGTACCAAAAGTTCTGATAAAATTGGCAGCTAGGTAATTAATATGTAATTGATTGTCTTGTAAAGAGTATATCTCGGAGAATTCACCATCTTGTGGTGGTATAAATTCGAGAGCATCTTCCAATAAATGCATATTCCCTGAGGTGTCGACCCTTACCGAGTCGATTCCCATACTCCAAAAAAGGTGGCCATCTGGATCGACCAACCACCAGCGATTACTCTTGTTGTATACCCGAAAAAAGCCGGTTCCTTCATCCAGTTTTTGTGCTTTGCATCCACCCCATTTGGAAAAATGGTTTGGGAACGTATGTTTGGTGTTTTCCAATCTAGCGGTTAGGTTGGTTTTTAGCGCTGCGAGATTCTTGGTTTTACCGTCCCAGTTGTGGAGCGTGCTTTGACCTATTTCGTCAAGAAGCTTACCTTTCGGTAAAACCGGATGCTTAATAACCGACACTTCATTTTCTGTAGCCAAAAGTGGAGTCAGGCAAAACGTTGCGGGCGATTCGCTCTTTCGATTGATATAAAACTTGATTCTATCTACCTTTTCAAGATCAACTCTGTCACCCCAGCACATGGGCTTAAGAAAGGCACCATCTCTTGGCGTTCGCCAAGTGTTTTGGTCAACCAACCGCAAAGGGAGGCGTACTCGTAAAGAGCATTGGGTAAGCACACCAAAAGCGAATTGAAAGATGCGTCCGTCGGCTCCTTCTTGCAATTCAATATTGAATTGGATCAAGTCGTTTCCATCTGCCAGCATATACGTGGTTATATACTTCATACCGGCAAGGCTTCCTAGAGGGAACTTATAATAGAATCCGTCCTGTGCATTTTGCCCAGTATACCATTGTGCCTGCTCTATTACAGGTTCTCCGTCAATAGCCTGTAAGCCATTAATTTGGGTGTGCTCCAAAACCATTCCTGATTCTGGTGCCAGCGTGCACCCCGCTAAGGTAGGGGATAATA
>JABSSK010000636.1 GCA_013214265.1 Saprospiraceae bacterium
CCGCGAGGCACTGGAAGAAAACTATAACTACATATTAGGCCAAAAACAACCCAATGGAAAACCATGGAACATTAAACGAATCCCCATGCCCAACCTTGATATTTTGTCTAGAGAAGTAGTCTTAACCGAAGAAACAGAATGGGCAGAAACGTTCTTTGCAAAAGGCTTTAAAATTGGTGATACGTTAAAAAACTATCCTGCTTCCTCTTATCTGAATTTCCTAATTACCAATGGAGCTGTCTTGGGTGCTAAATACTGGAAGCCGGGATTGCCAGAAGCAATCAAAGTTTCCGATGACCAAGCAGCCAAGGTGTTACAAGAACTTTTTCCCAATCGCAAAATAATACAACTCGATGCTATAACCCTGAATTGGCATGGTGGTGGTATCCATTGCGTAACCCAACAAGAGCCTAAACTTTCTAAGAAATGAAACAGGTTATCATAACTATTTTAGCAACACTTGTATTAAGTGCTTGCCAAACCAACGAAACTAGCCATCAGAATTCAATTAGAATTCCTGGAGAATTTGAACCTCATGAAGCCATTTGGCTAGGTTACCGCACATTAGAGGGTTATGGAAATTATGATAAAGACAGTATTACGTTGACCATAATAAAAGCCATTCATCCTCATGTTAAATTAAATTTAATCGTAGAGCATGATTCATTAGCGCCTAACGCTAAAGATTCACTTTTTACTAAGGGAATTGACACTACTAATATTTCTTTAGTTTATCAATCCCCAACGGATGTCTGGTATCGCGACCCTGGACCTGTTTTCGCAGTCAGCGAGTCCAACGAATTAAAAGTAATCGATTTTAAATATACTAACTACGCCAATGTACTACCAGATTCTATTTCGGAACGCGCTAGAGCCCATGAGAAAATTGACCGCGAAATAGCACAAAGACTCAAACTAGACACCATCAATTCCATAGTAGCCATTGAAGGAGGGGCTTTTGAAACCGACGGACAAGGTACGGTTATACAAGTTGAAAATGTTACACTAAAACGAAATCCACATCTCACTAAGGAAGATATAGAGACCGATTACAAAAAATGCTGTGGTATTGAAAACGTCGTATGGCTACCATCTGGCATCGCAGAAGATCCATTAAATTTTGAGCGAATCACAGGTAATTACCTTGGATATGGCACAGGAGGGCATACGGATGAGTTTGTGCGTTTTGCGAATGCCACCACCATACTATTGGCTTGGGTGGATGAAACTGAGAAAGATTTAAATCCTGTGAATCAACTCAATTATGAGATTCTTTCTGAGAATTATAACATACTATCAAAATCCACAAATGTCAAAGGAGAGCCTTATACAATTATTAAAATACCGCATAGTAGTCCTCAAATAGAAGTCCAATTGGTAAACGAGCAATGGTCTCAAAAAGCTAAAAACTATTTTAATCTAGCAGAAGGAGACATTGTGAATATGGTGCATGCAAGTAGCTACTTAAACTATCTCTTGACGAACAAAGTAATTTTACTTCCTCAATATGGAGACGGAATGGGCAAAGTAAATAAAAAAGACGCTGCGGTAAGGGCCATTTTTAAAGAACTATATCCAAATAAAAAAATAATTGGAATCAACCCTATTTCCTTAAATCGACAAGGTGGAGGAATGCATTGTCGCTATCAAACACAACCTAAAATTCATAAATAGTAATACAAATGAAACATATTAAAGTATTATTGGTTTTGACCCTTTTCATTAGTACAGGCATTGTGCTGTGCCAGAACCAAGAAGAAACATCAACTGAAGATGAAAAAATGATTATCAGTGCTATTAAAACTTATAACAAGGCTTGGGAAACAGCAGATGTGGAGATGGCAATATCAGCCTATGCAGACGATATCTATTGGGTTAATTCTGT
>JABSSK010000637.1 GCA_013214265.1 Saprospiraceae bacterium
TGGGCTAGTGTAAGCCAGTTTCGGTCTATTTGTGGCAAGGCTTAATCTGTTTTAAATTCAGTCAAGTTGCTCAGGCGGGATCAAAATGTAATGGCCTCTAACGTTCCGGGTATGTTGTCGTAGCTGACGTTAGGAAGCTATGCAATATACCCATTGTTGTGTTTTCGTATTTTATTTATTCAATCTCTTGTATTCCAATTTCTTTCAAATATTTATACGTCTCGTCATAAAATGCTTTAGGTCTAGTATGATCTATTTCACTGCTTTCAGGAACAAATATTACCATTCCTTGACGTGCTCTTGTGAGCAGAACACGATAAGTGTTTTTTAGATACTCCTTGTCTATTTCTTTATTTATGTTTTGCCATTTAGTCCCTTTGAAGTTTTGATATTTCCAATCGGTATTGTTAAAATGGAAATTACCTCCCCAAGCGACACAAGCCCAATCGATTTCTAGTCCTTGAATGTCAAATTCAGTAGCTACTTCCTCTAAAAAATAAGAAGAACGAATATCTTGGCTGTCATTTAGAAACCAACTAGGTGCAGAAATTTCATTTTTCACATCAATACCTAAAGGTCTCAATCTTCTAGCTCCTGAAGAGCTTATTAATCCAATTCTTTCACTTCCTTTAGCGTTATCCCGAAGCCATTGTTTTGCTTTTTCAAGGTTTCGGGTTAAGACTATAGGATAGGACCTTTTGATATCAGAGTATATTTTTTGTGAGTTTTCAATTTGGATATTGAGCAGTTCGTGAATGAAATTTGATAATTGTTCAGATCTAAATGACCTAACTGAAACTGCAAGATGTAGTTCGATTTCACTTATTCCATTTCTCACTAACCACTTTCTAGATTCTTCAGATTTTAAATAGTTGTCACTTTCCAATATTGAACTTGAATAGTGAATGTCCCAATCTGGAAAATGATTTTTGAGTGAGCTTATCCATTCTTCTAGACCTGCTTCACCTGTATTTATTTCTTGGCCACCACCAATTAAACAAACTATAGTGCACCAATCTGAATGTCTGTTCATTACATCAATAAGAAATTCTGGTTCTGATTTATTAAAATCTTCAACACCTTTCTTTCTTTTCATAAATGAACTGACTTGATCATTTGTCCAAGCTCTTTGAGCCTCATCAAAAACTACGACCTTTTCTATAGGTGCCTTGTCTGAAAGTAGATTGTCATCTCGGAAGTGGTGAATATTTTGAATAAACGCATTCGCTTTAATCGCAGCTTGCTTTTTACTCAATCTTGTCCCATTTTCTTTTGCTGTTATTACTTCGTCTCTCGTTAGGGCTTCTCTTAGCACATCGACTAATGGTCCATTTCCAGATAGAAACACCGCATGTTCATCCTTATCGGTTTTCATTCTTTCAACCGCAATATTTAATCCAGCTAATGTTTTACCAGCTCCAGGTACACCTGTTACAAAGCAAATTGATTTTATCCCTTTGTTTTTGGATTTTTCAATTACTGAATTGATGCAGTCTGCTGTTTTAGAAAGATTAATTGTTCCCGAGTCTGATCTTGTTATTTCTTTGACATTATGTCCCTTGTAAAGAGCCTGAGCAGCCTCTACGATTGTTGGTGTCGGTTTGTAGATAGAATTCTCCCAATATTCAATATCAATTGATTTACTGTTGTCCTTTAAATACTGTTTAAGTGTTTCGGCTAAATCAAATTGATTGGATTTGGCAGCAGTTTTATGGGCGAGAATATGATTATCCTGATCAGTAACACTTTCGGCTTTTGTTGCGACTAAAACTGGTATGAGTTTGATATCGTGACTTCCTTCATGAAAGTTTTTCAAATCAATCGTGTAATCAATAACTTGTTCTATGGCGTGTTTTTCGTAACCACCATCTCCAACTTTAAACTC
>JABSSK010000638.1 GCA_013214265.1 Saprospiraceae bacterium
GCGATCACTACTGGAGTTGCAGCCAAATTGGCTTCCCGCTTTGCAGAAGAGGTCGACTACACAGATTTAGTTGCTTCCTTTATTAACGAAAATGCAAAGGATGTTACAGAATGGTCTGGCCTTACGCAAACAGGAGGTGTATTAAATACTTATGTAAGTGAAGGAGGGCTTGGAAATTTTGGTAACCGAATGCCCAATATGGCTAAACCAGCTAAAAGCCTTATGGATAAGCAGCTCTCCATATTTCCCAACCCAATTTCTGATGATTTTCAGGTACAAGTCGATATGAACCAAGCATATTCTTATGCAGAATTACTTATTTTCGACCAATTAGGAAAATTAGTTTATTCAAAACCAGTGTATTTAGAAAAGGGCCTTAATACTTGGCACATTAACCAAAATTTTTTTCCTGGTTGGTATTATTTATCCATCCGAGCAAATAAATTAAATTTGAAAAAAACAATACTTAAGCTCGATTAATCAACAACAATGGGCCTTAAATATTTCTTGATTTTCTCTTGCGTTGGTCTTTATTTTTCTTCATATGCCCAAAAAGAAAGGCCATCTTTCGAAGAAATGAAAGCCCATGCCGCTCATTTGGTTGACACCTATGAGTTTGAAGCAGCGCAAGAATATTTAAGGCCCTTTATTCAGGGTTCAGGTATCTACACCGACTCTTTTAGGCTCGAGGCTCTTCACCAAACGGGAAGAGCTCTTTTTTATGGAGGTAACAGTGAAAAAGCCCTTGTTTATGCACGGATGGCAAAGGAGGAACGAATTGCATATTATAAAAAACCACATGCTAACCTAGTTAGAGCACACTTATTGATGAGTGGGATAAGAGAAGAGCTTTATCAATACGATTTAGCACTTCAGGAAACCAGCGCTGGTATTTCCGTAGCAGAACAACTACTTAGATCAGATAGCACAAATATTAGTAACTTTTATCGGCTTGCCACTCTTTATGAACAATCTGCGAGAATCTATAATGCGCAGGGGGATTTCACATTATCTACCATCTATAACAATCTCGCTATTGATGCATTTAAAAACTTAGGTTTTCAAGATGACTATGCCACACAATTAGAAATAAAAGGTTTTAATGAAATCGATCAGGGGAGACTTGATGCAGGTCTAGAAAACCTTAAAAATGCATTGAGCATACTGAGTGCCTTTAAGGACTACCCTTTAGCTACGGATCGAATTCCTAATCTGAATATTAATATTTCTGATACTTATTTTCGAATGGGAAAGCCTGACTTGGCCATACGTTTTGCAAAAGAGGCTTTAGAAACCTTGGAAACAGCTTATACCCAAAAAACAAGTAACGGACTTTTACAATCCATTGCTGCGGCATATAGCAACTTATTTTTCGCCCATGGCCTATTGGGTAATAACATGATAGCCGAAAACTATTTTAAAAAAGGCTACGAAATCACTTTGGCTGCCTGGCCTAATGAAAAGCAACCCGTTCTATCGGATTTATTTCACCACAAAGGCCAATTACTACTAAAAGATTCAAGCTTAACCGAGGCATTAGAATTAACCCAAAAAGGAATACAGTGCCTAATGTATCGACCAATGGGTATTCAAAAGCAAACATGGTCTATTCTTGACAATATTTTGATAGACCGTTT
Source organism: Saprospiraceae bacterium (assembly GCA_013214265.1). GTDB lineage: Bacteria > Bacteroidota > Bacteroidia > Chitinophagales > Saprospiraceae > DT-110. The sequence goes on from JABSSK010000638.1 coordinate 1,638, forward strand.
ACGCCTCCTTAAACTGCTCGAACAAAAAGCAAGGATTCAAGTACTTATCGGGCAAAGAGATCATAACATAGCATATTGGGAGGCTGGGCTGAAGTCTTATCTGCAAATGGATACCCTTATAAATGAAGAAGGACTTCGGTTTCAAGATAAAAAGGTGAGACTTTTTCTTTTGAGTCAACTTATTCCGAGTTACGAAGGAGCTATTAAAACTGCATTACATTTATTTGAAGTAAAGAAAGAAAAATTAT
>JABSSK010000639.1 GCA_013214265.1 Saprospiraceae bacterium
GTGCAAAAAACAAGACCTGACCCACAGCATTTACTAGCTCGTGGTTTGAGCTACACACTCTCCTGATATTTATTGTAAATTTTTTGTTATATATATTGCATACCTCAATAATACTTGCTTGAATACAGTATTATTTTTTATGGCTAACTTTATGATGTCAAGTGACGATAAACCATTTGAAGAGCTGGAAACTGTATTAGCTACTATAGGCCACTCTTTGAATGCTAAAGACAAGCCCTTTGCGCGTATATTTTCAGATGCTAATATTTTATTAAAATGCATAGGTCATGATAATTGGAATGGTGGCACCTCTGTTTGGAGTTTATGTATTGAGATACCTAACCCAAGCTTTTTAGTCTATTCGAATGATGAACGGAAGCAATATGAAGCGTTTATTGATGAAGTGATTAAGTCTTTTTTGCCAGAAACAGGTCACTGGGTAACATCAGAAATTAAAACCTTACCATTTGATGACCCAAATTGGAGAGCGAATATTAGCTCTAACAATAATTCCAAAATGACAAGTACTGAATTTGAAAGAGCAAGCAAATTGGTGGAGTTGCTAACCGCTTCCGCCGTGGGTAAAAGTGCATCAAATGGAGATTTTAACAAATTAAGGTATGAGTTATTTAGTAACAATAAAATAACCAAACTATTGCCTGATTGGTTAAAAACACACAGAAACCTAGATTCGTTTAAAGGGTTTATCCGACCGCAATTTGAAACGAACGATGAAATAATGAATTTTATTGCCGAACAAATGTCTCCTGCATTAAATTATCTTGAATTTGGTCATGCAGTGGAAATGGAAAATACTAAAGATGTAATCAATCACTATACTATGGTTGGAAAACCTTCTGTTATTAGTAAAAACGTTAAGGGTAAGAAAAATGTTTTTATTGTTCACGGACATGACAACGAGGCAAAGCAAGAAGTTAGTAGGCATATTGAAACACTAGGATTGAAAGCAATTATATTGCATGAGCAAGCTAGTGCAGGTATGACAATAATTGAGAAAATAGAACACCACTCAAATGATGTTGATTTTGCTATCGTATTATATACGGCGTGTGATTTAGGGCGTGGAATAAATGAAAAAGTCAACGCTAGGAATAGAGCGCGTCAAAATGTAGTTTTTGAACATGGGTACTTAATGGCGAAGTTAGGAAGGAAAAATGTATGCGCTCTTGTAAAGGGGGATATCGAGACTCCTAATGATATAAGCGGGGTCGTATATGTTGATTTAGACCGCAATGGAGCATGGAAAACAGATATAAATAAAGAGTTAGAAAATCATGGTTATCAATTAAAAACTTAAACTTCAAGCTCGATTTTTAATCAGAACAATTTCGGTCAGAGTAATTGATAAGAGAAATGTCCCAAAAACCAACAATTACCCCATCCTTTAACCCAAATCCCCCTTTAAACATTTATGTATAATCTGAATATTGTTTCATTAGCAACCATTCAAGTATTTATGGAGACGTAAACCACATTCTTAAAACTCATATAATAACAAGCAATTGAGAATTTAATTTCAAGAATGGTTTTTGAGAATCAAAACGGGTTATTTTAGACAATAACGAAGCTATCAATAATCAGTATCAAAAACGTACGTTTACAATTCATCAGCTTTTAGCGTCAGTAAAAGCTGATATTGTAAAGAAAATTACGATATTTCTCTGGCTAAACTCCCCCTAATACCAGTTTGAGCCCCATACACTGAAAGAGCCGTCCTCACGTAATGCTGCGAAAGCTTTTCTTGTAGAGTAAATTTTAATATATCCCGTACCACTAGGGGCTCCACTTCCACCATTAACACCCTGTCCCCATGCTGTAATCGACCCATCAGCATTTAATACTGCAAATGCGTAACC
>JABSSK010000064.1:0-12338 GCA_013214265.1 Saprospiraceae bacterium
TGTTATTAATTATGAGCATAAACTAACCGCTGAATTTATGTCGCTCAAAGAAACGGTGGATTCCGCTAATCCCAGAATAACCAGTGGAACTAGAGCCAGGTATAATGACTTGTCGAACGAGTGGGGAGAATACAAACTACAAATGAAAGACATTATGGATATCGAAGTCCGGAGGTTCAATCAGATTTTCAAATCGCAGAACCTCCCAGCTCTTATTTTACCGAAGGTAGAATCATTCGATTAATGCCCTTGTGTACGGAAAGGTATATAATCACTTTTTTGAGCGACAGAATGTTTCTATCTTGCAGTCGCTAAACAGAAAAACATTAAACATGACATCCACTGTAAAAAATAGCACTGCCATCGATTGGATCATATTTCTTGTTTCTACGGTCCTCATGATCTTTTTACTCATGTATGCTGATGAATGGTTTTGGTTGGCCTTGCCGTTCTCTCTCACTTACTTAGTAAAAGCGCAAGACATGATGTAGTGCTCAGGCAAAAAACAAAAAAGCGGTAATTCTCTGTCGGGAATTACCGCTTTTTGTTTACGGTCCATAGTGGACTACAACCCTATTTTTTTGTTTTGATGGAGCAACCAATTGCTTTGGTTGATACAGGGTCGGGTGTATTACCTTTCTCAATAGCTGAAATAGCATCCACAACGTAATTGCGCGTAACAGATTCTGGATCCCGCGCACTATCATCGATGGCACCGATATAGTGAACCTTACGATCTGTATCTAATAAAAATACATGCGGTGTACGTTCCGCACCAAATTTGGGATACACCTTTTGTCCCTCATCCATTAAATAGACAAATGGAAATCCTTTTTCGGTAGCGCGTTCTTTCATCTTATCCATACTGTCACCAGGCTTTACGGACGGGTCATTGGGTTGTATAGCAACAACAGGCCATCCCATGGGAGCCATTTTATTGTGGAGTTCGATCAAGCGGTCTTCATACATGATAGCATATGGGCACGTGTTGCAGGTAAAAGTGATAATAAATCCTTTAACCGCTTCATGACCTTCCTCAGCTTTATAGTCGGACAGAGAAATCATCTCCCCATCCACATTCATCAGGTTGAAGTCGGGTGCAATATCTCCCACGTCGACACCCTCAGAAACAGAATGAATAGATGAGGCAGCCATAAATGCCAAAGCTACGACCACCGCTGAACATAATACCAATACTTTTTTCATAGTTCTTGTGATTAAAAGTTATAAATGTGATTAGGTTATTTAAAGTATTTCTTTAACTATTTCTTCCAATTCATCAAACGAAGCGAACTGGGTGCTATGAAAAGTACTCGCTTCATTTTTGTAGACCAAGGTTACTGGTATAGCCCCTCCCCATTCCGGATTTACCCGATCGATCCAAGTGTTTGCATCCCCATCTAGTAACAGAGCGATATCGGGTCCGAGCTGGCGTTCTTCCAGAAAGGGAATAAATTTACTCTCTATTTGGTTTGGAAAATCTAGGCTTACCAGAATAATTTTTACTTTCTTATCTGAGTATGCTGCATATAAATCCTCAAAATAAGGAAGCTCTTCAACGCATGGTTTACACCAAGTAGCCCAAAAGTTTATGACATAAGTAGTATCATTATTTTTGTTGAAGAGTGGAGCTATATCATCGAACTTTTCATAACTAACGTAAAGGGGCTTTGGCTTTTTCTCCGCCTGTTCAACTTGATCTGTTTCTCCAGAAGACTGGCATCCAAAGGTAAAGGAAACCAACAGGAATATGACCATCCAAAATCTTTGCATTTTTCTTTTTACGCAAAGATCATACTTTGAGAAAATAAGGCCAAAACCCCTCAGTTAAAAAATAGTTAAAGGCTAAAAATCAAGCTTTTAGCAAGATCAATAGTGATTATTTGACGACATTTTTTGTAAGCATTCCATCTTACGGCCTTGCCAATACCCTAGACCTGAACGGGCATCCTCAATAGCTGCTAAATACATAGGGTCTCCTGTATCGTGATACATCTCAGTAGCTTCATTCACTTTTTCCTGATATTCATCAATAAAGCCATCTAAATCGTGTATATCAAAATAGGATATCTGCCCTGTTCGCCGATCAACATGCTTTATAGAGACCCCAGATACATTTTCTACTTTCTGGGGATCATCATCCAGCTTTTCCCTAAAAACATCATCTTGACCCGTATCTTGAAAGGCAGAAGAGGTATCCGTAAACGATACCTGCTCAACCTGTTGTTTTCGAATTGAACTTGAATCAGACGAAGCTTCTCCCGATGATTCTTGATGAGAAGAACTACCTTTTTGTTTTTTTTCCTGATAGAATAAGGTTCCAGGCTGATGATTCATCTGATCAACTGTTTCTGCTAAATCCTCTTGGTCATATCCAGTATTTTCACCACCTGCTTGCTCGTTTGTCTCCCGTGGTTTTTCAACTGACTCTTCTTCATTACCTAACCAAAAAGAAAGAGAATCCTGATGCTTTGACGCCAAAGCATCTTGGGATACTGACTTTTCTGCTCTTGTCGTCTTTCTTTTTGAGGCTTTTGTCCTATTAGGAGGGGGTGCGGATGGATCAGAAGTCGGGACATAATCGGAAAAGTCATCGTCGGTGAGCATATTCTCTGTACCGGGTGCAGGAACTAATGCTGGCAGAGTATGATACTTTGACCGAACAAAATTAGCTAAATGCCGACTCATGTATACGTAAGGAAAAGACAGTAACTCCACCAAAACGGGTGCCTGAAAATCTGTGGTTTTGAACTTTACAACCCTTTTTATACCCGTTTTATAATAAAATACTTCTAGATACCCCGTGAATAAAATGACTAAAACGACCGACCATGCTGCAAACCGGGCAACTAATGAAGCGAACATATTTGCAAAGGCCTGGTTCTCTTCCTCCAATACCTGATTGCGATCTGTAATTGACGACTTGGAGTTTGTTTTTTCGGTTCGCGCTTCTTGCTCTGCTGTTGACCTCCAGGTTTCTATTGCCATTAATTCCCCATTCTGTTTGGTTTTGATCTCCTTAATAGCTTCTGATTCCTGTGTCTCCAGATTGAGGTTTTGGGTTTCCAAATTATTAATTCTGCTCGTATACCGTTGGCCAGTTGACCACTCACGTTTTTTATACTGATCGATTTTAGCCTCATTAGCTGTAACTTGATTTGCGTAATAATCACGTTCCGCCTGAATCAGATCGCTATATCGACTATTAATATCATTTCTTTTCGTAGCATAATCGGTTGCAATTCTAGACATTTCGGATTCATAGGCTTGACTGACATGCTTTGTATCTTCCAATATGACAGTAGGTGCCACCCTTTTCAGGGAGTTTTTTGTAGCATACTGGGATAAATAGAAAGAATATCCCGTCAGGGAAAATGCAACACATAGCATCAAAATAATCGAAAACAGATCCAGTCCTTTGTTGTATCGATTAAGAATTGCCCTAAAAAGATACGCCCAGGTTTCTCGAATACCTATTTCACCTGGCGCAACTAATACAAAAGCAATACCTGCCATAATAAGATATTGCAAGACCCAGTGCATATCTGTTAGCCACTCATCAAAGTAAATGCGTAGGCCTATAAGTGCTGTTGCACCACTTAGCATTTGCAAACCGCTAATAATATATCTTGCTTTACGGGCGGTTTGCGCCTCGTGGTAAAACAAATCTTTGTTTTTGGGCGGAGAGACGTGCACTTTCATGAGTTATTCATTTAAATGGATATGAATTTAACTCAAATATATGCACTTTTTAAAACAAAAACTTTTAATTATCTATTTTTGTTTGAAACAAATGTATACTATCTGTTTTGTAATATCGCAATATGTCATGCATTGCCTAAGGATATACACTTCATGCACGGCATCCATAAATATATGGGTTCATGATACCACATAGTATGCCTATCTAACCCTATAAGTAAATTATAATCCCGGTATGTTGTGCTTCGAATGATAACGTAGTTTCAGATATTTTACGCTACCAGAGTTTGGTACCTACAAATTAATTAAGAAGCATTCAGATAGAAATCGAGTCCTAGGCGTTCCAATTCCCGTATAAAGTCATTATCCGCATTAACCATGCGCTCCTTTGCTATCATAGGAACTTTCATCCGTTGGACAGGGTCGATGATTTCCATACGAAGTCGGTGTTTTCCAGTATGCGTAGCACACAACTGATCCAGCGCATGAATCATATCACCAGAAATGCGATCCAGCGGCATTTTTAATGTGATAGACTCCGTCATACTTTCAGCCAAGCCTTCCAGTAACTTTACATCTTGAACTTTGAGCTCCATGTCCTCTCCACGCCACGATTTTTGATACTTGGCTTTGACGTAGATGGCTTTCCCTTCTATTAAAAGATGTTTAAAATTCAGATAATCCTCACCGAAAAGGCGAAACTCCAGGCTACTTTCGAAATCACTCATTTCGAATATGCCCCAGCCATTACCATTTTTACTAATGCGATGCACCGACTTGGTAAGGATACCACCTAATTTAATGGCACCATTATGGATATGTGTTTCTGCCTTTTTCAGGGGGCAGGTCATGAAGTTCTCAACCTCCAGCCTGTAATCATCAAGCGGATGACCACTAATGTAAATACCGGTTACTTCCTTCTCCCGATTCAGGCGCTCAATAAGTGGCCAGGGTGCATATTCTGGTAAAGAAGGTTCGGGAATCATAACTTCATCCGTAGCACCAAAAAGAGAGTTCTGCGCTTGTGCTTTTTGTGAGACGTAAGCATTACCATATTTAAGGGCATGTGCCAAAAGGGTATCATACTTTTCGGAAGGTGCAAAATATAATGCCCGGTCATGTTCAAAACAGTCCAGGCCACCACTAAGTGCGAGGCTCTCCATCACTTTTTTATTAACTGCCCGAAGATTCAATCTTCGCATCATATCAAACAGGCTCTGGTAAGCCCCTGCGTTCACCCGCTCCGAAAGTATCTCCTCCACAGGTCCTTCACCAACACCTTTAATTGCCGATAACCCGAAGCGAATATTCCCTTCTTTATCGACCGAAAAATCCGATAGTGACTCATTCACCGATGGTCCCAATACGCTCAACCCCATTCGCTTACACTCTTCCAAGAAGAAAGTCACTTTAGAGATATCACTCTTATTGTTAGTCAGCACAGATGCCATAAACTCTGCCGGATAGTGGGCCTTAAGGTAAGCAGTCTGAAAAGCGACAAAAGCATAACAAGTGGAGTGTGATTTATTAAAGGCATAAGAAGCGAATGCTTCCCAGTCCTTCCATACCTTTTGTAATATATCTTTAGGATGGCCCCTTTCTACTCCTCCTTCGATAAACTTGGGGTGCAGCATATCGATGATTTTCTTTTTCTTTTTACCCATCCCTTTGCGCAGCATATCTGCCTGCCCCTTTGTGAACCCGGCCAGTTTCTGGGAGAGTAGCATAACCTGCTCCTGATAAACGGTAATCCCGTACGTTTCATCCAGATACTCTTTCATATCATTCAGGTCGAAACGAACCTCTTTTCGGCCGTGCTTTCTATTGATAAACTCAGGGATATACTCTAGTGGTCCAGGCCGATAAAGGGCATTCATAGCGATCAGGTCTTCAAAAGTTGAAGGAACCAGTTCCTTCATATACTTTTGCATACCAGCACTTTCATATTGGAAAATACCGATGGTCTCTCCCTTTTGGAAAAGACGATACGTCTGTGGATCATCTAGCGGTATCTCGTCCATGATGAGTTCGACACCATGATTGGTTTTGACCATTTCTACTGCTTTCTTTATAATGGTCAAGGTTTTTAGCCCCAAGAAGTCCATTTTCAGAAGCCCGGCATCTTCAGCAACACTATTGTCAAATTGAGATACCAACATCCCGGTGTCCTTATCGGCTTTGACCGGAACATATTTTGTGATATCATCTGGTGTAATCACCACCCCACAGGCATGGATACCGGTATTTCGCACCGATCCCTCCAATTTTTTAGCCGTTTGTATCATGTGGCCGATATCATCCTCAGCTTCAGCCAACGCCCGAAACTGGTAGGCCTTTTCTAGCTCTTCAGAATTAAGTGCCCCTTTTAATTTGCCATTCACATCACCCTCTTCCAGTACTTTACCCAAGGTCGCTTTTAAATGGGCCGGGAATGTTTTGGCAACCCGATCCACTTCTGGCAGTGGTACATTCATGACCCGCCCCACATCCCGAAGCGACATCTTAGCAGCCATAGTGCCATAGGTAACAATTTGAGCTACCTGACCCTGGCCGTATTTATCGATTACATAATCTATTACTTTTTGGCGGCCTTCATCATCAAAATCAATATCAATATCAGGCATAGAAACCCGTTCTGGGTTTAGGAATCGCTCGAAAAGCAGATCGTACTTAATGGGATCTACATTAGTAATTCCGATACAGTAGGCCACTGCTGAGCCGGCGGCCGAGCCGCGGCCAGGACCTACGGAAACCCCCATTTCCCTCGCCGTAGTGGTGAAGTCCTGAACAATAAGAAAATACCCCGGATAACCAGATTGAGCAATAACCGACAATTCAAAATCTAAACGCTCCTGAATATCAGGGGTGATGGTACCATATCGCTTACGGGCACCTTCATAAGTGAGGTGCCTTAGGTAATCGTCTTGGGTTTTGAATTCTTTCGGCATCGGGAAAGCCGGAAGTAAAATATCCCGAGCAAGAGTGAGTTTCTCTACTTTATCGTAGATATGCATCGTATTGTCAACTGCTTCTGGAACATCGTGGAACAGTTCGTTCATTTCTGCCTGACTTTTAAAATAAAAATCAGAACTCGGAAATCGAAAACGTTCCTTTTCTTCTACAAAGCTATTTGTGTTAATACACAACAGAATATCATGTGGCAGATAATCGTCTTCTTCTACATAGTGAGAGTCGTTGGTACAAATGACCTTTACATTATGCTTTTTGGCAAGTATTAGTAGTTGCTGATTGATATCTTCCTGACTTACCCCTGTACCGTCAATATTTTCCAGTCCGCGATGGCGTTGTAGCTCGATGTAGAAATCATCACCAAATAGATGGAGCCACCATTTCAGCTTGTTTTCTGCGCCCTCCAAATCATCCATCAAGATAGCCTGAGGAATTTCAGCACCCAAGCAACAGCTGGTAGCGATCAATCCTTCATGATATTGTTCGATAAGTTCCTTGTCAATGCGGGGAAATTTACCGTACAACCCCTCAATAAAGCCAAGAGAGCTCAGCTTCGACAGCTTCTCATATCCTGTAGTATTTTTGGCAATCAGCAATTGGTGATATCGCTTGTCTTTTTCACCACTCGCCCGAGAAAATGCTTTTTTATGCCGATCTTCAACCAGATAAAACTCACATGCAATAATAGGCTTCAGGTCCCTCTTCTCCGCTTCAGCCACAAATTTGAAAGCGCCATACATATTACCATGATCCGAAAGGGTTGCGCCTTTCTGGCCATCAGCTACCGCTTTATCAAGCATTGTGCTAATCTCGGAAGCTCCGTCTAAAAGCGAATACTGCGTATGGCAATGAAGGTGAACATATTCAGGCATATCACATGTTTTCTTGGTTTCCCAAAAAGAAGTTTAGCTGGAATATAACAACAATTTGAATTTACAGTAGGATGAATTCATAGCAAGTTTTCCACATCGAAAGCGGAACTCCGATTACGGAAAATCAGACCGTAGCATGCCAATTAGTTTTAATCCCATCTGACAAAATTGTTCAATTTCCTTCGGAGCAACAAGTTCATTTGACTTGTATAGGATAAAATAATAATTCAGTCCTTCAAACCACCAATGCTTGTTAAAGGAAAAAAAGTGAAGTACATCATCGTGCATAGTGTAGCGAATAAAATCTTCATCCGCTCCGGTTAACCTATATTGTTTAGAAAAAACGGGAAAAGATATAAAGTCGATATCTTCGTTCAGGTTCAGGTAGGCACTTATTCTATGGAAGAAACGCTCGGGCCGCAGATACATTTCTGGCAAACCCAATAACTGGGACTGAACGAAGAATACGGTTTGCTTATATCGGTGATGATAATTACCTGCGGAAATGTGATAATGGTAATCAAAAATACGAATATCGGTTTCGTACATCTCATCGCGCAGTTGCATGGCATTATGGATGCTTTTACTAGTTCCCCGATTGCATAGTTTGAAATCCAATAAAAAAGGAAGGGTGCGCTCTGTGTCTTTTCCATACCAACGAAACCCCATGTTGAAAGCTACGCTTTTTAAAGCCTCCGTTCTATGTTTCGTTTTGCGCAAGGTTATGGCTGTATTTAACCTAAATATAATGAAAGCCCACTCCAACAGAATGGGTGGGCCTTAATTTATTTGTTCTAGCTATGCTGCAGCATGCTGCGAAAAACAGCGACTAATATCTTGAATAGTGTCAATTGAAGCAACTTCTTCCGGACTTAGCAAGATACCTAAAGAACGTTCCAGACGGGCTATTAATAATTCACGCTCCATATTATCCAGATACAAATCGTCAATGAAATCAGTATATGGATTTATATATGAACTTGGAATATCTAATATCCATGAAACCAATTGAATGATTTGGTTCTCCGTAGTTGTTCCGGTTCTATTTATTACCACTTAGCTTGTTCTTTAAAGGTCATTATTAAACGAATCGCAGTAAAAACGTTCGAACAAGCCAATAGGTTGCCTCATTTTTGATATTAGCAGTGAAAATTCGCTATAATTCGTAATTCGGGCCTAATTTTTCTTTATTTTGATAGAATTCGCGAATAATTTCAATTACTTCCTCCGCTTCCTCCACAATGGGCATTAAGTCTAAATCCTTGGGGCTGATGTTATTTTCTTCCCCTAGCATCACTGTTTGGATCCAACCTTTCAAACCCGTCCAGAATTTTTTGCCAACCAGAATGATCGGTAAGCTCGATATTTTATTCGTCTGCACCAGAGTAAGCACCTCAAACAGTTCATCCATTGTGCCAAAGCCACCAGGTAGAACCACAAATGCTTGAGCATACTTGACAAACATGACTTTACGAACAAAGAAGTACCTGAAATTCAGATTTTTATCATAATCAACATATTGATTTGATCCTTGCTCAAATGGCAAATCGATATTTAAGCCAACCGATTTACCCCCATACAACGATGCTCCTTTGTTACCTGCTTCCATAATTCCAGGGCCCCCGCCCGTAATAACACCAAATCCTTCTTCGGTAAGCAATCGGGCAATATCAACTGCCTTTTTGTAATACGGATCATCGGGTTTCGTACGAGCAGAACCAAATATCGAAATACAGGGCCCAATTTGATTTAAGCTTTCAAAACCTTCTACAAATTCCGAGATCACCTTAAACATGGTCCAGGAATTCTCTCCTTTCAGTTCTTTACCCCATTTTTTCATGTTCTGCCTATGGGGCACAGCATTGTTTTCGTTTGACTTTTCTACCATAATACATGTACAATTGGCAACCATTTCTGGTTACGACGTTCGTAAAAGATGTTCATGCTGCAAACTTTATCCTTTGGCTTGGTAAGCATCCCGAACAAAATCCAGCACTTCATCAACAGAATTAAAACGAGTAAATAACTCTTTTAGTTTGGGGTTATGTGTGTCTGCACTCGAAGGAAGAACGTACTTGCGTACATCGACCTCCGTAATAGATGTTCCGCTCAGAATAATAAGCCTTTCTACTACATTGCGCAGCTCTCTGATATTTCCGGTCCAGTTCTGATCTTGTAGCAAAGTCATGGCATCTGATGAAATGGCTTTAACAGACCGCCCTTGTTCCCCACAAATTTTTTTTAAAAAGTGATGAACCAGATCTGGAATATCCGATCTACGCTCATTTAAAGAAGGCACCTGAATGATAATAACCGCCAGCCGATGGTATAGATCTTCCCTAAATCGGCCTGCTTCTATCTCTTTGCGTAAATCTTTATTGGTAGCAGCTACTACCCTGACATCCACATTAATTTCCTTTTCTCCCCCAACTCTTCGGATGCGATTTTCCTGCAGTGCGCGCAACACTTTAGCCTGAGCCGACATGCTCATATCGCCGATTTCATCCAGAAAAAGTGTACCTCCATGTGCCTCTTCAAACTTCCCTTTCCGCTGTTTGTGGGCTGATGTAAAAGCACCTTTTTCGTGCCCAAAAAGCTCACTTTCAATAAGCTCTGAAGGAATGGCAGCACAGTTAACTTCAACAATAGGCAATTGTGACCGTTCGCTTTTCTCATGCAGCCATCGCGCAACTAGTTATTTACCTGTTCCATTAGGCCCTGTAACCAAAACTCGAGCATCCGTAGAAGATACTTGATCAATTGTTCTCTTTATCTGTTTTAGCTCCTCGGACGAACCAATCATGTCCTGCACCTTATTCTTGGACACTTTCCGTTTCAACTTCTTTGTCTCAGTGACTAAGCTAGATTTATCCATGGCATTACGGATAGTAATCAGTAGTCGATTTAGATCCAAAGGTTTACTGATGAAATCAAAAGCACCCTTTTTTACAGCCTCAACCGCTGTATCAATATTTGCATGACCGGAAATCATGATAATGGGAATATCAGGACGCAGGATCTGAATCCGCTCCAATGTTTCCATACCATCCATTTTAGGCATCTTAATATCTAACAGCACCAGATCAAAATTTTTCTTTTTGATCTGAGCCAATCCGTTAAGGCCATCAGTCGCTTCAGAAACAGTATATGATTCAAACTCCAGAATATCTCGAAGGGAATGCCGAATTTGAGGTTCATCATCAACGATCAGGATATGTGCCATTAGAAGGGGATTTTTGGTGCACCATAAATATATGGTCTAAATTACGCGGGGCAAAAGTAAATGTTACGAAAAAACAATATCTATTTCGATTGGTTATTCGTGTCTTTATATTGAAGTTCTTGAATTGCTATCCATGCCATGAGTCCCATGCCCGTCAGTAAAGCCCCTTCATCAATATCAAAAGTGTCTGTATGGACCGGAGCGGTTATGCCACGCGCCTTATTTCTGGTACCTAACCGATAAAAACAAGCTGGCATTTCCTGCGAATAATAAGCAAAATCTTCAGCCGTAAGGCGAATGGGCAGGTTAACAACATTATCCGTACCCAGATACTCTTCTGCGTACTGTCTGGTACGAGCGGTAAGTCCTTCGTGATTAAATAAAGTAGGGTAACCCACTTCAATACGTATGTCAGCTGCCCCACCACCAGCAGCAGCCGTTCCGTTGACAATCTCTCTGATATGCTGGTGGGCCCTGAAGCGCCATTTTTCGTCCATAGTACGGAAAGTACCCTCTATATATACTTCATCCGGAATTACATTGGTAGCACCTCCAACCGAGTTAATCTTACCGAAAGTAAGGACGGATGGGATAGTAGGGTTTGCCTTTCTGCTCACCACTTGCTGCAACGCATGGATAACCTGACTGGCCAACAGTACCGTATCAACACACTCATGTGGTAATGCACCATGACCACCTCTTCCTTTTATGGTAACATAAATTTCATCGGCTGAAGCCATATACATTCCCGGGCGCATTCCTACCTTCCCCACTTCTAGTGGTGGATGTACATGCTGCCCAAAAATAGAAGCTGGCTTTGGATTATCTAATGCGCCTTCTTTGATCATTAAGGAAGCCCCACCGGGCAGCTTTTCTTCAGCCGGCTGGAAAAGCAATTTGATCGTACCTCCCCAGTGAGATCGTAATTCCTGCAAAATGCTAGCCGCACCAATCAAAGAAGCGGTGTGCACATCATGCCCACAAGCATGCATCACTCCTTCAATTTTCGATTTATAGGGTACGTCATTCGCTTCTACAATCGGTAGAGCATCCATATCCGCCCGTAGCGCTACTACCTGATCTCCTGGCAGTTCGCCTTCAATTATCGCCACTAATCCATTACCTGCAACACCAGGCACAAAAGGGATACCAAGTTCCTTCAATTGATCCGCAATAAATTTACCCGTTTGTACTTCCTGATAGGATAATTCCGGGTACATATGTAGATGACGCCGAATTTCAATAATCTCCTCATGAATTTCTAATGAAATTTTGCGAATCGCATCAGCTTGTAACATACATCATCGTTTTCTTTGGTGTAACCATGCTAAAACCATAACAACAGTGGAACAATATATAGCGCAACCAGCGAAGTTATCAATATGACTACCACATTCAGCAAAAAGCCTGCCCTAACCATTTGCGGAACAGTGATATAGCCCGAAGCAAAAACAATAGCATTCGGAGGTGTTGACATCGGAAGCATAAAGGCACAACTCGCCGCTAACGTAACGGGTATGGTCACCTGCAATAAGTCGATTTCTGCACCCAGCGCCATAGCACCACCTACC
>JABSSK010000064.1:12348-16973 GCA_013214265.1 Saprospiraceae bacterium
TAAAAAAATAGTTACTAAGGCTACATACGACATAATTTCAGTTAGGAATAAGCTCACAGCAGTAAGGCCAATAATAATTAGAAAGCCCGCTTCATTCATTCCAGAAAACGCAGCACCTACTTTATCTATAATCCCGGTTTGTGAAAGTGCTCCAGCCAGACTTAGGCCACCACCAAATAACAATAGGATCCCCCATGGCAGCTTTTCCGTATCTTTCCACTTAAGTAGGAAAACCCCTCTTTGCCAATCTACGGGAACCAAGAACAATACAACCGAAGCCGCCATAGCTATACCAGCATCCGAAAGACCTAAACCAGGAAAAACTTTGGTGAGTTTGGAGCGAAATATCCATAATAATGCTGTTGTCACAAAAACAGCAAGCGTTCGCTTTTCGCCTTTAGATATGCGACCTAGCTCGTCAACTTCAACATCAATAATGTACTGTGCACCTTCAAAAGCACCTAGCCTATTCGGATGCAATACCCGAACCAAAAAATGATAAGTAATAACCAATAGTAAAATTGCGTACGGAAGCCCCATAAACATCCAACGTGCAAAGGTTACTTCTACATTAAATTCATTACTCAAAATACCCGCAAAAACGACATTCGGTGGCGTACCAATAATAGTCGCAGTCCCCCCAATATTAGCAGCATAAGCAATACCAAGCATCATCGTTAAAGCAAAATTACGCATGCCAATGTGCTCTTCCGGAGAACGTACTTTTTCAAGCAATTGAACTACGGATAAAGCAATAGGCAACATCATAACTGTAGTTGCAGTGTTACTGATCCACATACTAAGTGCCGCCGTAGCCAACATAAAACCTAGTATAATACCATTGGCATTCGTTCCCGTGCGTTGTACGATCGATAAGGCGATCCGTCGGTGTAATTGCCAACGCTCCATTGCCAACGCAATCATGAATCCACCCATGAATAAAAAAACAATGGGACTCGCATAAGGCGCAGCTGCCTCACTCATGGGCATGACTTTCAGAAAAGGTAATAACACCATAGGCAACAAAGCCGTCACCGGCAGAGGTACGGCTTCCGTAACCCACCAGGAAAGCATCAGAACGGCAATGGCCAGAACCTTCCAGGCATCTCCAGAAAAACCACCTGGTACCGGTAAGGATAAGAATAAAACAAATAGCAAAGGACCCGTAAATAGCCCTACTCTTTTGGCAATTGTCATCGTGCGTTCGGACTTTCGTAGCTCAAAAAATAACCAATGACCAACAAACCGTATGCCACAGTTTCCTGACCCTATTACCTGTTTAACGTTCCGACACCTGAGACCTAAGCTCAAGGGTCTTGACAATATAATCACCAACCATCTGGCCTTGGGTAACGCCGTTGTCAATAGCCGGACGATAGTGAATGCCACCATACAGTCGACTAACCGCAGCTTCCTCTGATGCATGATAAAAAGAAGTGTACGACCGAACCGGCAAACCATACTCCTGCTCACTGGTATCATCAAAAGCAAAATCATCGCCAAATACGGTGGTCAGTGCGGTGGCTGCAGCACGCGAAATGACACTATGCCCACTAGTGTACTCCGGAAAAGGAGGGGTTTGAAGTACTGGCATCCAATGTTCATCAATGTATTGGTTGATCACCGTTTCCGGACGAATCAAGTTAGAGCGATATTTCTCATCCCAACAACTAATAAAGCCATCCGCTAGTGCAAGGGCAGTCAGGGTATACGCTTCTACGGATTTCATAAAATCCGCATCCGCTTTTTCGCAAGCTATCTGCACAATACTCATCCAGTGCCCGCCAGGTGTAATCTTTTTCGTGGCGAACATGACATGACCAATATGATGGGAAACATAAGGGTTGCAATCCCAAAACTCTGCAATAGCAATACGATCGTCTTTATCCTCCGTTTGTAATGCTTGATATACTTCCATTACCTCCTTACGGAAAAGACTACCTTCAGTCAAGTCAAATGGTGTAGGGGGTACAGGAGAAAACTGATCGGCCCGATCAATCACAAAAGGCCTTATTTCTCGCCAGTGGGGTTCAATACCATCCATATAATCCGGAGGCGTAGGCTGCCAACGTGCCGGATCATCCTCGATAATAGAATATTTCGGGTACGTTCGTGTTTCTTTGTACTTATCCTGATCAGCCCAAGCCAGAATTGATTTTGCTACTGTATTTCCATAATCCATAGAACGACGATAAACATCAGCCGGCATATTTAGTGCAGCAAACTCCTCCTTGAGCATAGCTTCGTGCTCCTCCATCATTAATTCCGAGAATATCAAAGCCTTACCAACAGTCAGAAATGCCTGAAGGGAAGCCAAAGGAAAACAATAAACTTGGCCCTCCTCCATTTGGGGTACTCCCGTAAAACCATTCAACTGACCAGATAAGGATTTATATTCCGGAAATTTTTGCTGCATCACTTCATAAGCAGCAATACTGGGATAGGCGTAAATACGACTAGCAACGGGTGGAGAGAAAATATCATGAACAATTACATCCGTTAATTGCTTCATTGATTCGTGCAAAAAGTCAGGATCACCAGCCTCCTCCTCGAAGTTCTCATTGACCGTCTGGCAGGCAGATATAAGTATCGCCAAAAGTCCTACCATCAACCAACCTCTGATTCCTGTATTAAAAAATGTACTCATAGTGAATTGTATTCATCAAAAAATGCAGGAGGCAAAATTAAACATACATTTTGTCATTTGCTACAAAGATGAATCATCTGACATGTGGATGAGAAAAAAGTATACCTTTCTTGCCTTATCATCTAAGTTAAACCCGAATAAAAAAGGATACGAACGTCCTATAAAAATGCTTGTACCCTTTTATGTTATTGCGTTATTAAAGTATATCGGAATAACCATTGCAGTTTCATAGCGCTGCTGATGGCCTATTCATAAATGGATATGCATATCGCTTATCTAATGCCCAAGTATTAACCTGTAAAGGTAACTAGTATGGCTATGACAATACCTATAATTATTACAGAAAAAACAACATCCCAAAGGTTGAAACTGACTTTATTTTTGGCTCTTTGTTCGGCTGTGAGGGTAGAAAAGGTCAAACCTTCCAGTTGACTAACCGGCTGTGGCGTAGTTAGAATGCTGACCGTTATACACAGCACAACACAGATAAAAAATAATAAGACGCAGAAGTGAAGAAAATTAATATTGACCCAGGCTAACAGCAAACCATTTGAGATAGAATCCGCATTAATCTCTAGTACTAAGCGTGACATCCCCAGAATAAATCCGCCAATCAAAGTTGCCATGGCGCCCTGTGCATTGATCCGTTTCCAAGTAATACCCAGTAAGAATACAGTAGTGATTGGCGGTGCGATGTACGACTGTACACTCTGCAAGTACTCATATAACACCCCTGACACATTGGACATGACAGGTATCCAAGCGATTCCCAAAACAACAACGATTCCGGTTGCCCACCTTCCGGTTCGGACCAGTCGATCCTGCGGGGTATCCGGAAATAACTTCTGATAGATATCGACCGTAAATAAGGTTGAGCAAGAATTAAAAACCGAGGCCAGCGAGCTCATCAGTGCTGCCAAGAGTCCGGCAGCCACCAGACCTCGAATACCTGCTGGTAGCATAACCCCCATCATTACCGGAAGTGCCTGATCGGAAGACGTAAGTACCAGCTCTCCTTTTTGCTGTAAAGCATGAGCAATAATACCCGGTAGCAGAAAAATAAAAATCGGCGAAATCTTTAAAAATGCCCCCCAGATGGTACCCCTTCGCCCTTGGGTAATATTTCGGGCAGCCAACGTACGTTGAACAATGTACTGGTCCGTACACCAATACCAAATCCCCACAATAGTACCACCAAACAATAAACCAGTCCAAGGAAAATCAGGGTCTGTAGCGGGACGCCACATATCAAAGTGATCAGGCCCTGCCCAAGTTCGTAACTCTTGCCAGCCACCAATTTCCGACAATCCAATGATGGTAACTAATGATGCACCCAAAATCAGAATAACCGTCTGGATCGCTTCTGTGTATACTACAGCCCGCATACCACCCACTACAGTATACATTCCAGTGAGTATAACCGTCACCAAGGCACCAGTCCAAAAGCTGTAACCCGTTAAGGATGAGATCACTATACCCCCCGCATAAACAGAAACACTTACTTTCGTTAAAATATATCCTAAAAGAGAAACACATGACAAGAACCACCGAGCTGACGAATTAAAGCGGCGCTCCAAGAACTCAGGCATCGTGAATACACCACTGCGCGCATAGAAGGGTAAGAACACCCAACCCAGAAGCAAAACGATCCAGGCATGCAGTTCAAAATGTGCTAAAGGCATACCGCTTGCTGCACCTGTTCCTGCTAAACCAACTACGTGCTCAGAACCAATATTAGAGGCAAAAATGGAAGCTCCAACTACGAACCATCCAATGTTTCTTCCAGCTAGAAAATAGTCCTCCGTATTCTTATTTTTCTGCCGCACCACCCATAAAACAATACCTGCCAACAGACCAAAATAAAGCCCAATTACAATCCAATCTAGTGTTTCTAACTGTACCATGAATTAAATGTAGCGGGTAATCAAATTTTCCAAATATTCCTGCTGACCACTGCGAAGTTCTGGTTCACCCTGCC
>JABSSK010000640.1 GCA_013214265.1 Saprospiraceae bacterium
GGCCTGAATACTTCCGTTGAGGTATTCAATACCCGAAATATAGTCGGTTTGGTCGATGGGAACAAGGGTGGGGTTGGCACTATGATAGAATGCCTAAAACAGTTGAGCCGATTGCCTGAACATGACAAGGCTTGTATTCTTTATGCACTCGATGGGCTGCTGCTAAATCACTATCTTAATTCTTAAACCATAGAGATATCAGCTGACAAACTTAATGAAATATTCCTAAGCTATTGATGGATTACTTCGCGATGCTAAAACCAGAGTGGCTTATAAGTAAAAGCCCTGCCGAACGGCAAGGCTCATTTAAAGTAAAATTATTTTAATTCTTTAATTCGATCTGGAAATACAAGTTCAACACTTTCAATTTCTTGACTTTTTAAATAATAAGTTCGAAAAAAGTACGGATAAAAATCTATTAGTCTATCTCCATTACTTTTTTTATACCAATTCAATTCAAATTCTCCTTTATTCAAAGAGTCCTCAGAAATATCTATTTGTTTAGCTGTGCAGAAAGACTCTTCAATATCTCTTGTAATTAATACGTTACTTTTATCAATCTCTGTAAATCTAAATTGCTCCAAATGTCTTTCATCTAAATCATTTGCATGTCCATAAAACAAATAGCTACCTGCCGAAGCTTTTAAAACAATTAATGAACTATCATTTCTACATAAACTTTCCATTGAAATAAAATAATCTATTGGATAGGAGCTAAACGAATTAACACCATTCTCAAATATTGCTACCTCATTAACAAAATCAATAACAATTGACCTTAATCTTGAATTAGTTATGTTGATCTTTTTTATATCAAGAGTTTCAGAATAAGATACATAATTATTATCCTGGTTACTTGTAATTACTCTCTTTGAACATGACAACATTAAAAAAAAGGCAATCAAAGACAATGTATATTTTCTATATTTAAACATAGTCATTAGGTTTAATATGATTGTTTCCTATAATTAAAATGAACATAAAATTTAGCTCCAGAAACGGTTTTCCTAATTCCTTTTGCAAAAGATTTATCTTCATCAGAAGGTCTTAACCTTGAGTAATCTCCCATTTTAAAAGTTCTCGGATGACTATGTGTGTGATATATCAGTCCCTTAGGATCTCTCGATAAAAGGGAGGCTCCAACAATTTCTTTATCATACTTATGGCTGGAAAACATTTCTGTGATTTTTGCATAACCCTTATCTTTTTGAAAGATTGCCCATTCAACATCTGTATTTTCCGCTAAAAAAGTGAATAGACTATTTGCACCTTTATCATTCTCTCCAAAATTCATATAAGTGTAGTCGTAGGTGTTTTTGCCATCAGAAATAGACCTTTCTTTTGTAGCCTGTTGCAAACGTCCATTTTCAACCTCAATCTTATTGTTTTTAATCTCTCCCTTTTTATTATACTTCATCTTATTACCTACAATCAACATATCGACTTCATTCCCATCTTTATCATAGTATTTCTTATCGTCTATCTTAGTAATTTCTCCTTTCGAATTTACTCCATAAGTATCATCCACAATTTCACCATGCATTCCAGTTGGATCGATAAATTTGAGAGGGTTATTCCATACATAGGCGTACGGGCTTGTTCCTACATTTAGTGGAGCATCCGCCAGTGGATCCACGCCAGTAAACCTCCCAACCGCAGGGTCATACATCCTGGCTCCGTAATGGTGCCAATTGAGGCCAAGCTCACGGTCGATTTCCTTCCCATTATACGTATACGGATACCCGCCAGCCTGCCATTCCATCCCAAACGGATAGTAGTCGTGGGTGGAGAGGAGCTCCGTGCTGTCAAGCGTGCCATTGCCATCCACATCACTAAACCGCAA
>JABSSK010000641.1 GCA_013214265.1 Saprospiraceae bacterium
GTAGGGTTACTTATCGATTCTGGGAAGGAACATAATTTTTTCCAAATAAATTCTTTAATAATTAAAGTTAGGAAATTGATTGGAGACTGAAAAGATTCATTTTTAATTCCAAAAATAAATTCCAGTCTAGTTAAGTCCTCGATGTTTACCGGCCAGTAAATATTTAGAAATTGTTTAACCTTTGTAAGAAAAATTTGAGTAACATTACAGTGCCAAAAAACATGAGGAATGGTTTCAACTGAATTTTTACAAAATCTGCATAACCCATCACTTCTATAATGTTTTGCTTGGAAACCTTCCACCTGTAAACAACCTCTATTAATTTTATATTGTAATAGTCTTAAATACATGCTACATTTAATAGTTTTAACCCTTCTATAGTTTTTTTCCCAAAAATCTATGCCAAATCTGCTATTTTTGCTCATATGTAGTTTTTCTTTCCAATCACTTTCTCTTAACTCATTGGATTCTAAGATTAATTTATCAAATTTTTCTCTAAAGAGTTGATTGTATTTATTGCAACCTTTATCTTGTAAAATAGAAAGCTGGAAAATATTGGGAATAAAGGGGCTGAATGGATCAAAGTCCGAAAGCGATAATTTTGTAGTAGCTATTGTTTTAGTTATAATATCTAATATACCTTCGTAGTCTTTCTTACATTTATTATCCATCTGAAATTTAATTTTTGCCTCATTTAGTATAGGTAAAATATTTTTTACTTCTTTCGAGGATAGATTAGTTGCAGACCTTGCCAATAACAGAAAATCTTTGGTCGTACCTTCTGAATAACGCAAAACATTTAGAATTAGTTCATAAGCAGCTTTAAAATTACGATTACTAAAATGCCAGTAGGCTCCTTCAAAACCAGTAATAGCGTCAGAAGTAGCAGCGTTGGCACAATTCTCTGCTTCCCTTTCCCACTGGGAGTTTAGACCTAACCGTCTATAGAGAGATGCAATAACACCTGAAACCCCAGCCACCTTTGGATCAAGGTCACGTGCTTTCTCCAGCATTTCCAGTGCTTTTCTATCATCACCTTCGCTGCGCCAATGTAATGCTTTTGAACAGTGATTTTCTGCAGCAATAATTGGTCTGTTGCTCTCAAGCCATTTAAGAAACCTTATTGAAGATTGATTATCATTCCGGACCCTATCTTCAGTATTCTCTTCCGTGATATAGCGCGATATGGACTCATACAATTCTAAATCTTTAGCTAGAAGATCGTTAAGACATTGTTTATGTGATTTAGTCAAATTAGATGTCGACATCCTTACATTTATCGATTTTTTCCGTGTTTTCTTAAAACATGCTTCGATATCAAAACCATTCGGTAATAAATGTTTTATGCCCTTCATTTCACTGACAATGTTTTCTAGTCTCAGAATTGAATCTAACTTGCTCCCATCAGCCTTGAAAAGAAACTTTGACTGCATAGGGACTGACTCTGTATTTTGCTCAATAAAAGATAAAAACTGGTCAAAATTAAGATCCCTACATGATAAGTGCGCCAGAGGATGTAACGGGATTTGTAACTCTTTTCTAGACATATAATTAAAATGTGAAACAACCATCGAAAAAGGATTTCTCATTATTGAAAATGTAAATGGATCCCCCACTATGTCTCTTGGGAAAATATTAAAAAAATCTTCTGCCGTAATATGGCTATAAAAGTCCCCTGAATTTTTCATTCCCCGCACTAGTGCCAAGTCAGCGTATGGAATAAGGGCTGTCTGAAAGTTTGTTGATCCTGTTTTACGATTAGCAATATATAAGTAAATATATTTCCGAGAATAAAGCATTAATCACCATCAAAATTTTTATCTGTCTATA
>JABSSK010000642.1 GCA_013214265.1 Saprospiraceae bacterium
CTTCCTCCATAAGCAGGAAGCAAAGCTGGATGTATATTAAACACTCGATTCGGGAAAGCACCCAACAAATAAGGTGGTATAAGCCAAAGAAAACCCGCTAAAACCACCCAGGTCGTTTGGTGTTGTGTTAGAACATCAATTAATTCTTCTGTTTCATAGAAAGAATACTTGCTGACGGTAAAGGTCGGAACACCTGCAGCACCTGCCATCTCTAACGCTTTAGCATGCGGATTATTGGAGACAAGTAAATTGACCCGGATTGTATCGTGATCTTTAAAAAATGAAATTATTTTTTTTGCATTACTTCCGGTACCGGAAGCGAATAGGGTCAAATACTGCACAAAAATATTTTTATTTCATGGCTATATAACAAATATGCATCTTTTTGGCAACCAAAACCGGAGTAGATCAGCTAAAAAAAAGAATTCAACGGCCTATTCTTATAAAATTTAACAAAAAACCACCTTTTTACATCTCTTTTTGTATTCTCTTAAGGTACCCATAAGTAAATTTTAACGAAATGGTACCTTATTTTACCGTCATAACTTAAGAAGCCTATAGACATATGCACTATTTTCGAATTTCCCTTTTTGGTCTCCTCTTATTTAGTACGTTTAGCTGTATTTCCGATTCTGCCAAGCCTTACTCTCCGCCGGAAAAAACACAAGATGAAGCCCCTCAATCTAAACCGCCCAGCTCTAGCAATTCTCTGGATATTCCTTCTCAAGGCATAAAAAAATCCTACAGCAATACCAACAGAATGATTTGGCAAAAGCCTGAAATGATTCAGAATCTTCTTGGTGATCTGAGTACAAAAACCGTAGCAGACATTGGAGCGGGCGACGGATTCTTTGCCAAACGTTTAGCCCAATATGCAAAGAAGGTCATCGCTATTGACGTTGACCCTAATTTTTTGATTGAACTTGACAGTAGTAAAATCATGGAAGTCCCTGAGGAATTTCAAAATCGAATAGAAACCAGGCTGGCATCTTATACTGACCCAAATCTTGCACCTAACGAAGCAGACATCATACTGATAGTGAACACTTATGTTTTCCTACCCAACCGGGTAGCATATATGCAAAACCTCTGGCAAGAACTACCAGAGAATGGGCGCATAATGATTATTGACTTCAAGAAAAAAAGAATGCCTGTTGGGCATATTAACAGCATTAAAGTCCCCCTTTTCCAAGTAGAAAATGAACTACTTCAAGCTGGATTCAGCCAAGTGACTACAAATGATACCGCTTTAGACTATCAATACATTCTTATTGCCACTAAGTAATAAAGTGTACCTAAACCGTCTGGAATGCTTCTCGATGTATTAGTTTATGTCGCTCCGGCCCCGTTGAAACCATAGTAATCGGCACACCCAAATAAGATTCCAGGCCCTGAAGGAACGCTTGGGCGGTTTCCGGTAACTGTTCGTAACGAACAGCATCGTCAAGGCTTACCAGCCAGCCTTGATAAGACTTTAACTCCGGCTCAATATCCACCCGGCAAATATCATAAGGTAATGATGTGGTACTTTGCCCATCAATTACATAACCGGTTGCAGCTTTAATTGTCGTGAACATATTGAGTACATCCAATTTAGTGACAACCAACTGCGTAACACCATTCAGCATTATCGTGTAACGCAATTGAGGCAAATCAACCCAGCCGCAACGACGTGGACGACCAGTCGTTGCACCAAATTCATGCCCTTCTTTAGCCAGCTTTGCACCATCTTCGTCCTGTAATTCAGTTGGAAACGGTCCAGAACCCACACGAGTACAATAGGCTTTCGATATCCCAATAACCTCACCAACAGTAGAAGGAGCA
>JABSSK010000643.1 GCA_013214265.1 Saprospiraceae bacterium
CCCCTGCTTTTAATGCGTGTACAATAGGCATTAATGAGGCTAAGAACACCAAGGGATAGAAGAAACGCATCACTTTTGCCTGGTTTGAAATGGACATTTTTATCCAATTGTTAAATGATTTGAGGTATTCATAACTATTCGTACTGGCATCAATGTTGTTTATGTTTTTTTGTTGTTTCATACTTAACAAACAAACCGCCATTAACGCACAAAAAATGAATGCACCGGCAAATGGAGTCCCAAGTGCAGCATACACCCCCAGGTTTATACATGCAAAAACCATAATGAGGTAAATATTAATTTTAACCCTCCGTTTCCATATATTGATAATGGTTTTCGATTTTTGATTGTACAAATCATTTAGCTTAGGGGCGACCAATGCGTTACTTTTCAAAAAACCTTCTTTCCAAATTGTTTCAATTGACTTTTCCATCTAATAATTTTTTTAAACGTTCTTTAATTCTTTTAATGCGCACACCGATGTTGTTAGCATTAGTGCCAATGATATCAGCGATTTCTTGATATGACTTTTCTTCCAGATAAAGTAAAATCACCCCTCTGTCAACTTCTGATAATTGCTTGATGGCAATATATAATTGATTAAGTGGGTCATCAGTAAATGCATAACTTTCTTCTACTTCTTCCAGAATTAATGAATCAGATGCAAATAACTGTTGGCTATTTTTCTTCTTCTTAAGTAAAGTCAGACATACATTCAATGATAGTCTGTACACCCAGGTAGACCATTTAGATTGCTCTTGGAAGTTGTCTCTACTTTTCCAAATTTGTAAACATACCTCCTGATAGTAATCTTCGAAGTCTTCCTGCGAATTGGTATATGCCCTGCATATCTTGATGATAATTGCAGCATGGGGTAAAATTGATGATGTATAGAAATCGCTACTCACTACTTTTTCTTGGTTAGTGGCTCAAATCCTGAATTATTACACCCCCTTGAATATTTATTTGGAAATGGAGTAATCGGAATGAATGAACCCAATCGTACCGTATTGGTGATAACGTCTCGGCTATGGTTAGTACGGGAATTAAAAGTAGTGAACTTTCGATTAAGCACTTAGCCAAAACTTTTTATTTTGTTTTATCTTTTTTGTTCTAAAGCCAAATAAAAAGATTTGGCGGACTTGGTTATTAGCAATAATTGTCTGTTAAGCGCTAAAACCCGTATTAATTATAGCCATTGTGGGCAAATCGTTTTTTATTCAGTTTTTTCAATACTTTTAATTATTCCGCTAATTGGTGTTATCTGTACTGATTTATTACCTTTTTCTAAATAAAATAAATACATACTATTTGTTCCTACAATTTCAATATTTGATTCATCTCCGTTTATAAATTTTATTCGGTCATTATACTCTATTTCTTCTTTTTCTATTTTCTTTAATATTCTTTCTCCTTTTCCAATTCCAGAACCGATATAAAAACCAAATAATCCAACCGAAATCATAAACATAAAACCTTTTAACAATGAATATTTCACTTGTTCTTTTGTTAAATCCGAATCTATTTTGTTGAAAAATCTTTTAAACCAATTCTTGTCTTTATATTTTACCAATATGTTTGGTGATTTATAAGCAAGAAGAATGATAATAATAAAAATACTTAAGCTTGTTATACTTGAAGTTAATCTTGAAATAGGGCTAATTAATACATCGAATATATTAGAATAATCTAAAATACGAATTCCGATTTGGCTATAATAAAGAGTTTCATTCAAAATACCCATAACAATTAAATAAATATAGCCGACAGATAAAAAACCTTGAATTTCTTGAATATATTTTTCCTTAATCATATTTTATCAG
>JABSSK010000644.1 GCA_013214265.1 Saprospiraceae bacterium
ACTATTATACAGGTCATTAAATTGGATTTGCTGTGGTCTGTTTTTGCATAATACAGATCTGAGGCAGGTACGCAATTGGGAAGGATCTCGGAAAGACTGAAGACAAGTCATTGCTCGAAAAGCCAAGACTTCTTCATCAGGGCCAATGGTGAATCCATTACCCCTGAGGTAGCGAAACAGCATAAGCATATTGGCACTCAGTGTGGTGCGTCGTTTTATGATTTCTTGCTGTCGGATCAAGGATATTCCTGTTTAGATGGTGGTTCAGTTAGTAAAAGAATATTATTATTTCATTAGCCAAGTCTTGAGATGGCACCGACCCGTTCAAAGAGTTCGGAAAGAGAATCTTGAGCTTGGCGAATATCTTGCCAGTCTTTGAGTACAATGCCTAGTGTTTGTTCGACAATTTCTTTATCGAGGGCATCGATATGTAGTCCAGCGAGCGCTGTGGCCCAATCTAGTGTTTCTGCGATACCGGGTGTTTTTTCCAGTCGTAGTTGTCGTACTTCAGCCATGAAGGTACATATTTGTAGGGCTAATTCTTTATCGATATTGGGTACTTTACTCAATACGATGCGTAATTCCTTTTCAAATTCGGGGTAACTGATATAGAGGTATAGGCACCGGCGCCTTAGGGCTTCGGATAATTCTCGTACCCGGTTACTGGTTATGATGACTTGGGGAATATGGGTTGCTTTGATGGTTCCAATTTCTGGTATAGAGATTTGCCAGTCTGATAATACTTCTAATAAAAAGCTTTCGAATTCTTCGTCGGCCCGATCTACTTCATCGATAAGAAGTACAGGTGCTTGATGGTGGGTAATAGCTTGTAGTAATGGACGTTTCAGTAAGAAGCGTTCACTGAAGATATCCTTTTCTTTTTCTTCAAGGCTACGTTGGCTACCCTCATCTAATTTTAAGTGAAGGAGCTGACGTTGGTAATTCCATTCGTACAAAGATTGTGCCGCATCAAGACCTTCATAGCATTGGAGTCTTATGAGATCCGTGTTCTTAGCAGAAGCCATGACTTTGGCAATTTCCGTTTTACCTACACCTGCGGGACCTTCAATCAGCAGTGGCTTTTTCAGTTCCATTGCTAAAAATACAGACATGACAATCCCAGGTTCAGTGATATATCCTTGATGGGAAAGCATAGAACGTACTTCTTCCAGTGTTGGGTTTTGTGTCATATTTTAGGAATGATGTGATTACCTAGTGGTATTCGTATGTATAAAAAATGAAAAGTGGCAGCCAATCTCTATAACAGAATGGCTGCCAACGGATATTGTTCCACTATTGTAATCAGTCGATCTGATTACAGGGCTGCGGAAATGGCTCGCTTTGTATACACTTTAGCGAGGTGGGTTCGATAATTTTCGCTGGCAAAGTGGTCACTCATAATATCCTGACCATTGCCGGCATGGGCTGCTGCTGCTTCGATAGTAGCCTCATCCAAGTGTTTACCGGTCAGGGCATTTTCTACACCGTTGTCCCTAAAGGGGCCATCCGCTGCTCCTGCAATTCCGATTCGTGCACGTGAGCAGTTGCCATCTGTATGTGTGATCACAGCGGCACAACCAACAATTGCAAAACGAGATGCAGGTTGCATAAATTTCTGGTAGGTAGACTTTGACCCTGATGGTGGTTTAGGTACCCGAATTTCAAGGATTAACTCATTTTCTTGTAAGGCAGTCATATAAAACCCAACGAAGAAGTCGGTTGCATCAATGTGGCGTTCACCATTAGGCCCTTTTACTACGATAGTCGCATCGGAAGCGAGGACAACTGCAGGCCAGTCGGCTGCTGGGTCAGCATGTGCGAC
>JABSSK010000645.1 GCA_013214265.1 Saprospiraceae bacterium
GGTCGTGCCAGTTGTCTACGGAGTAGATGGAAGAAGTTGGCAGGTGTCGTACAATTAGCTACCGTTATATTGTGTTCTGCACCAGCTTGTAGAAAACGTTCTAGTCGGGCACTGGAGTGCTCTGGGCCTTGGCCTTCGTAACCATGTGGGAGTAAAAGGGTTAATCCGCTCATGCGTTGCGATTTACTTTCTTCAGCGGTAATGTATTGGTCGATAATCGTTTGTGCACCATTGTAGAAGTCTCCAAACTGCGCTTCCCAGACGACTAACGCATCTGGTGTGGCGAGGGAGTAACCATATTCGAATCCAAGCACAGCAAATTCAGACAGTAGGGAATTGAAAATTCTAAACTTACCTTGCTTCTCAGCAATTCCATCCAAGCGATTAACAGGTTGGAACGTTTCATTATCATAAAGAACCGCATGGCGGTGAGAAAACGTACCTCTGCGAACGTCCTGTCCGCTCATTCTCACATCTTTTCCCTCGGCAAGAATACTGCCATAGGCCATCAATTCACCCATAGCCCAGTCCAGCTTATTCTGGTCCAGTAATTTGGTTTTCCCCTTGAAAAGGCGTTTTACTTTTGAAAGAGGGGTAAAATTTTCTGGCATATTAGCCAGGTGGTCAATTAATGTATCACGAAGTTTTTCGGATATAGCTGTTACCGGAGATTCGTCATAATCAGCGTTTGTAGTTTGCTTTTTTAGTTTTCTCCATGCTTGCTCCGGTTGCTGATACTCGTAAGGGAGTGGTTTTTCTTTTACTTCATCCAGGCGGTCTTGCAGTAAAGCCCAGAACTCATCTTCCATTTTTTCAGCCAAATCTTTGTCTAGGTCGCCCCGTGTAACCAATACACCCAGGTAAAGTTCTCGTGGAGTCGCAGGGTTGTGTAGGATCTCATACCTCGCAGGCTGGGTAACGTTAGGATCATCCCCTTCGTTGTGGCCATGCTTTCGGTAGCAAACCATGTCGATAAAGACATCATTATTAAACTCTTGGCGATACTCGACGGCCAGCTCTACTGCAAACAATAGGGCTTCCGGATCATCCCCGTTTACGTGAAATACAGGTGCTTGTACAACATTTGCCACTCCAGTAGAATAAGTAGATGAGCGTGCATCATCAAAATCGGTAGTGAAGCCTACTTGATTGTTGATGACAAAATGCATGGTACCACCCGTATAGTATCCTTCCAGTTGGCTCATCTGGACAGTTTCATAGACCACACCTTGCCCTGCTATTGCGGCATCTCCATGGATAAGGATGGGCAAGATTTTATCGTAATCACTTTTATAAAGTACATCTGCTTTGGCACGCGCAAAACCTTCTACCACCGGATTAACGGACTCGAGGTGAGAAGGGTTAGGTACGAGCTTTAGTTGGATGTTTTTACCGGCAGGTGTTTCAATTTGGGACGAGTACCCTAAATGATATTTCACATCGCCATCTCCGAAACTTAATGAAGGTAAAGCGGTTCCTTCAAATTCATTAAAGATGTGTTCGTAAGTCTTACCCATAATGTTGGCCAGTACATTCAATCGGCCCCGGTGTGCCATACCAATAATGACTTCTTCTACACCATTTTCAGCTGCTTGGTTGATGATGCCATCAAGACCAGCAATAGCGCCCTCTCCACCTTCCAGCGAAAAGCGTTTTTGGCCTACGTACTTAGTGTGCAAAAATTTCTCGAAAACTTCAGCACCATTTAGTTTCTCTAGCAATCTGCGTATTTTCTCGAGCGGCATGTCGTAATTGCGATCGGCGTGATGTGCTTCGATGCGCGCCCGAATCCAGCGTCATATTACGCGATCCTGA
>JABSSK010000646.1 GCA_013214265.1 Saprospiraceae bacterium
GCAAGATGAAAAGTCACTAAGTGGTCTTTTATTTCTTTATAATTCGATTGAAACAAAACAAACACTAGATAAAGATTTCGAATGTTTCTTGAAAAAATTTGACTGCCAATGGGAAAAACACTCATCGAATGCTGTTCGCTTATATAGGATATCAGGTTCAACTAACATAATACTTCAATCTTTACCTAAATTTTCAGGTGTACAGAGTGTTATTTCAAGTAAATGTATTCAATTAAAACCAATGGTAAAAGCACAATTAGGTATTAGCCCTCCAACAATGTTACCACCTCTCCGAGATAAGGATTACCCCGTGGTAGCGGTTGTTGATAGTGGTATTAGTCATTGTGATCCCATTACTCCATGGGTAGTAGGTAGAACAACCTGTATAGCATCAGCTTATAAAAACGATGAACATGGTACTTTTGTTGGTGGGCTAATTACAAATAGCTTTAATTTGAACAATAGCGATCACCGCTTTCCTCTTTGCCAAGCAAAAATATTTAGCGTTGAAGTGTTAGGTAATGATGGTGGAGATCTTTATAGCGTACTTCAGTCAATGCATGACGTTGCTGAAACAAACCCTCAAATTAAAGTTTGGAATTTATCACTAGGAGGTAGCACTCCTGTCTCTAAAGATGAAATTTCAGCTATGGCAATTTTGCTTGATGAATTTCAAGATAAGTTTAATTGTTTATGTGTTGTTGCTGCTGGAAACTTCGAGGAAGCTATAAGAGAGTGGCCACCAACAGAGGATTTAAACGATGGAATATCTACACCGGGGGATTCAGTTCGCTCTTTAACTGTGGGTTCTATTGCACATATTGATGGATTGGTAAAAGATCAAGAACCATCTCATTTTAGTAGGAAAGGGCCAGTATCGAATTATGTTCAGAAGCCAGAAGTTGTTCATTTTGGTGGAAATATAATGATGAACAATGGTCAGCCTGTAACACTTGGGGTCAACTCTATCGATTCGATTGGAAATTCGCATCATGATATAGGTACTAGTTTTTCAACACCAATAGTCTCATCTATAGCTTCAAATCTATTCGACCAAATAGGTGAAAGAGCAAATCCCAGTCTCATAAAGGCTCTAATTATACATAATTCGAATTTACATAATAGTATTGATGATGAGCATAAACCTTATTATGGCTGGGGGAAGCCACAAGGTAGTAACGATATATTAGCTGTAAAAGATTATGAAAGCACTATGGTTTTTGAAGGGGTCGCACAAAAAAGTTTTGAGATTGAAAAGCTACCTTTTCTTATTCCTGAATGCCTTAGAACTGATGAGGGAAAAGTGCGAGCAGAGTTTTTTATTACACTTGTTTATCACCCTGAACTCGACCCTCAAAAAGCTTTTGAATATTGTCAAATGGACATTAATGTTGGATTTGGAAAAATAGAAGGAGGTAAATTTAATTCTCAGATACCACTGCAAAAAGAACAACATTTATTTGAAAGTGATTTGGTAAAAAATGGCGACAAATGGTCTCCTATAAAAGTTTACAAAAAACGATTTCCAAATGGAGTTGATATAAAAGATTGGAAACTCCGAGTATCTGTAATGGATAGAGAAGGTTATGAAGCACAAGGAGTGCTAATTCCATTTTCCATAGTGTTAACTGTAAGGGATCTTGATAAAGAGCAACCCGTTTACAATGAGATGTCTCAATTGATGGATCAATATAACTGGGAAGTATCTGACTTAGTAATCGACAATCAAATTCAACTATAAAAATTAATATAGACACCCAACGTAAAAAACATTATTTGAATAAATTAATTTAGGGGTGATATATAAATTAC
>JABSSK010000647.1 GCA_013214265.1 Saprospiraceae bacterium
TCACCACCGTCCATTGGTGTGAAAGTCAATACCACATCCGTAATGATCTCTTCTTCGTTCTCACACGCTGGTGCAGCAGGGTCACTATTAACAGTGATGGGCCAAGTCAGATTGAACACATTGGCCCCATCATTAGCTGTACTAGAATTTGATTTCCCATTACCTAAATCTTGCAATTGTAAGACAAAATTACCCATTGACGTCTCATCTAGGCAGGTTGTTATCCATTCGGAAGCAAAGCCGATAGGCAGGCTGTTATTATCCTGATCAGCATAGTTGATGCTTCCGCTAAAAATATCTGCAGAGGGGGAAAAGAAAAATTGAATTTCCTCGGATCGGCCTTGAAAAGTAGCTTGATCATCGCCTAAATTAATAGCTAGCGTATACTCTGTACTTTCGATCAGAGTAATTTCTCCTTGTGGAGATAAGCCATTTCCTTGGTCAGAAGCTTGGACTACTACATCATTACCACCGGCGACCGGTGAGAATGTCAAGGTAACCTGAGATACTTGAGCGTAGGTGGGGAACACGAAGCTCAACCCAATTAAAAGTGTAAATAGTTTTTGCATATGTGATTATTTTTGCAACCGAGTTGCAATATAGATAAAATGCAACAATGTCTCAAAATGAATACCCCAGAGTAAGCATAACGTTGCGACCTATATCATCGGTATAATAGCGTAATCGATCGGTATTTCTTCGGAACCTTTCGTTAAAAGCATTGGTGATTCGCACCGATGCAGAAATCGATTTCCATGAGAATTTTGCTCCAAAGTTCACTAAGAAGAAGCCAGGAGGAGGTGCATCAATATCAAAATCGGAAGCATCTTCTCCAAACAGGTCTATGTCGTTACTAAATGCATAGATCACATCCTCTACAGTTAGGATTCGAGGTTTCTGAAACTGCTCGAAGGTATATGTAGCCCCAATTGTAAAACGGGTTTCATCCAGTCCAAGAAACTTGGGGTTCCAATTCATTTGATAGTCCATCTGAGCGGGTGGTTGCCCAACCAGATAATCATCTTCCGTTATTTGTTTGGACCATAAGTAACTCCCTTTGAATGTAGATTCTAGCTTTTCGCTATGCTGATACCTGAAGGTTAAATCAATTCCCCAAAAAAGAGCATCGCTTTGATCATAGATAAAAAAAGGAGATGTACCCCGGACTGTAGCCGTTAACCCTCCAGGGCGAGCATAAATAAAATTTTCAACATAATTCACGTAACCAACAATTTCCCATTGTATCTGTTCCTTTCGAGCATCTAAACTAGCGATCCATTTATATCCAGTTTCGTTTTGAATGGGTCGTTCTTCTTCAGTAAGAATATTACGCGTTGAAACTAAATCACGTTCTGGTATAATTTCATAGCGCCATAAGCCATATTCAAGGAAACTAAGATGGCGGCCAAATCGATATAGCTCTGCAATACTAGGTGGTCGCCAAGCAGTACCGATATTAGTTCTGAAAGTAGTTGTTTCGTTGATTTTTTGCCGTAAACCGATGGTGGCCGTAAGGCTCTGGAAGGTTACTGTATTGCGGTAGATAATATTATTTGGCTGTCGGCCTACAATAAAACTTTCCTGCCAGTCGTATCGGACTCCCGCTTCTAAAGAGGTATTACCAAAATCAAAAGTTTCAATAATAAAACCACCCCACCGATCCTGATCATAGTTCGGTATAAATGGTACTGTCTGAGTGCCTGGCAAATTATCATTAGCTTGTCGAGACCATTGCACACCTATTTGCCCTGATAATCGCCCCCATTCCGGGTGTCTCCAAAGACCATCGACCTGATGAGACTTT
>JABSSK010000648.1 GCA_013214265.1 Saprospiraceae bacterium
GATTAAAGGTAGCAACATCTGCTTGTAAATCAGGATTCAGTGCACCGCCATACACCCAACCTTTATCCCCATTTTCAGCACGAACATAAAGCCACGGCTCGTCGAAAGTTATACCTCTCAGGGTTACTCGGGTTGTAAAATCAGATACCTGCCCCAAATCATAAAGTCGTTCTCCGTAAGGTAAGGTGCGAATTACTTTGCCATTGGGCCCTTCTGCCTCGCGTAGCCGCAGTCCGTCAACCCGTACGACAAACGACACCTCAGATGATGATTCTGGTGTATTGGGTTCGGGGTTTTGTGTTCCGTTTGTAATATTAGTATCGCACCCTATCAAAAAGACAAGAGAACAACCTACTATCCAAAAAATCAGCTTATCCATAAAGAGAGACCAGTAATAGAGGTGAAAGATAAAAAAATCCGGACTCATTCATGATATCAGAATGAGTCCGGAAGGTGTGTTTTATAGATTGGGACTAGTTTACCCCAAATACGATTTAAGCGCATTGCGGTTGTAGGATTTGCGCAACCGGCGAATAGCTCTTTCTTTAATTTGACGGACACGCTCTCGTGTCAGGCCATACAGCTCTCCAATTTCTTCCAGAGTCAATGACTTTTTACCATTGAGGCCGTAATATGAAGAGAGAACTTCCACTTCCCGAGGAGAGAGCATAGAAAGGCCCTGTTTAACTTCATCTTTTAAGGACTGTGCCATAAGGCTATCATCTGGTGCGTTACCCTCGTCATGCGTAAAGACATCAAGCATAGTTGAGTCTCCATCCTCACCACTTAAGGGAGCATCAACGGATAGGTGACGTCCGTTTCCTTTCAGCATATTAGAGATTTCCTTTGGTGCCATATTCAGGAGTTCCCCAAGTTCTTCATGCGTAGGTTCGCGTTCGAATTGCTGTACGAATGAGAGGTATGCTTCATTAACTTTATTGTAGCTTCCAACCTTATTGAGGGGCAGACGTACGATTCTGGAGTATTCCACAATAGCCTGCAGGATGGATTGGCGAATCCACCAGACTGCATAGGAAATAAACTTAAAGCCTTTGGTTTCATCAAAACGTTTGGCTGCTTTCATCAACCCGACGTTACCTTCATTGATCAAATCACTCAGGGAAAGCCCTTGATTTTGATACTGTTTGGCTACGGAAACTACGAAACGTAAATTTCCTTTAGTCAGCTTTTCCAGCGCGGCTTGATCACCTTGTCGGATACGGCGTGCCAGTTCTGCTTCTTCTTCGGCGTTCAACATGGCTATTTTACCGATATCATTCAGGTATTTATCAAGAGCCAGACTTTCTCTAGCCGTAATTTTATTGGTAATTTTTAGTTGACGCATACACACAGATTTAATTAGCTACAACTTCAATACGCTTAAAAACAAAAAAAAGTTTCGATTGCTTAAAAAAACTTGATTTTTTGATAGAAAAGTAATAAGAGGCATCTTTTCATGCCTCAAGCTTATACTTTCACCCTTAATGTAATGAAAAATGCTTGCCATTCCGAGAAGAATGACAAGCATTATACAAATTCCAATTACAGAAAAGGTGCCTGTATGGGAATTATAGTGATCTAATCACGTGGTTTTCGTTCTGGTCTGGGCAAAAGTGCCTTTCGAGATAAGCGCAATTTACCAGTCTTTTTATCCACACCGATTAGTTTTACCTTAACCTGATCACCTTCTTGGAAGTGTTCAGCAACATTTTCGATACGTGAATGGCTAATCTCTGAAACGTGAAGCAAACCGCTTTTGCCATGG
>JABSSK010000649.1 GCA_013214265.1 Saprospiraceae bacterium
CGTTTGGGAATTTCGGATAATGATGTTTTTGTTTTTGATTTTGTTTTTATCTTGAAACCACTTTTGAAAATATGCTCGTGATATGTTTGTGTTTTGGAAATATTTTCAGATATTGTGTTTCGGTTTTGAAACCAATTGTTCTTAGTCATATTGGTGCCCAGGCGATCTGGCACACGAATCGAATGGCACCGGATAATGTATTAAAAGCTTGTGCGGACAAAGGCGGCGTTATTGGTATTGAAGCTGCACCCCATACAACCCTATCCCCAACCAACCCGTCACATAGTATCGATTCGGTAATGGATCATTTCGAGTATATTAAAGATTTGGTAGGAATTGATCATGTAAGCTTTGGCCCCGATACGGTTTACGGAGATCATGTTGGCTTACACCAGGCCTATTCCAGTGCGCTTTCGCTAAAAGCCTCCAAATCAGGAAAAAGTCCCGGGATGACATACCAGGAAGTGCCCTACGTAAAGGGTTTAGAAAACCCTACTGAAGCCTCAAAAAACATCGTTCGATGGCTGGTTAAGGAAGGCTACTCGGAGGAAGATATTGCGAAAGTGATTGGTGGTAATGTTATGCGGGTATTAGAAGAAGTTTGGTGGTAAGTAAACATCTAAAAACAAACCATAGTCTTTTCCTCGAAAACAGGATTATGAATCAAAAAAACTGGTCTTCCATTTTATTCAACACGCATACGCAACCACGCTGTACCGGCAGTGCCAACAAGTTGCTGTTTTCGCCTGATGGGAAAAGATATTTTTTTAGCCCGGCAAAATCAATCCGCATTCCGTCTAGCATCTGCGATTTCATATCAATCTGTTTTTTGTATGGAATAGGCCTATTCGTATTACCTGTGCCAGTCAATGGCCAACAATTAGCAGAAGCTGATATGACCATTGATCTCACCCATTCGGAGGTACAAATCCATATAGCATATCAATTAGCAGATGGGGAGCGTATAGAGCAATTACAAATCAAGGGCATTGGTGCTGCCTGGACAGATATTCGCAATATTCAGGTACACGTGCAAGACCAAACGTACGACCTGATGATCGAGCAAGAAACCCTATTGGTCCAGAATCTGATGGTATCTTTTGATGCTCCCATTGTAATGAAAGAAAATGAACCCGTGGCCATAACCTACCGGTGGCGTAAACCCCAAGATAATGAGCAGACGGTTACCTATACCATTCCGGTTCTTTACGTTGACGGCGAGGCAGCTGAAACTGGTAAAGATATTTTTCAGGTGACGCTGATTACCGAGGAGGAACAAACCGTTCAATCCATTTTTCCGGCTATGCCATGGAAAAAGGACGACGGTAATCGTTATGTTTTTTCTATGCAGGTGTTTCCTGCCTGGATAAAGTTTAAGTTATATCCTGGTGCTGCTCCTTTTCTTACTTTAGAAAAGACAGTAGATTTCGGGGTTCTTTTTGTATTGATTGGTTTTCTTTTTTTTGGCGCGCAACGATTAAAAAAGCACCATACATGAATGATTATCCAGGCTTTGTTTTTTGGGGGCTTTTTCTAGTTTTTGCTATTATCGTAGTGTTGTATTATTTCTGGATGAAGGCCCAAGATCGGAAGGATAGGTAAAGAAAGGATATACTCAAATCGTCTATCCCACATTGGAGCTTGGCTCACGCTAACGGGTATTGCTCATTTTACGGTCATAAGGGGTAGCTGTACGCTACGGTAATACAATACAGCGGTATAATCCATTAATTGGTTTTTGAT
Organism: Saprospiraceae bacterium; assembly: GCA_013214265.1. GTDB lineage: Bacteria > Bacteroidota > Bacteroidia > Chitinophagales > Saprospiraceae > DT-110. The sequence continues at coordinate 1,744 of JABSSK010000649.1, forward strand.
GATTTAAAGA
>JABSSK010000065.1 GCA_013214265.1 Saprospiraceae bacterium
AGCCAGGTTCCGACCAAACCCACGAGCGTTTATCAGAACCATAGATGCGTATTTTTCATTGAATACATTCTGTACGCCTAGGTATGGACTCAGTTTCCAACGTTTTCCCAACGTTTTGTCCCATCCAATTCTAATATCAGTGATTTGATAAGCGTCACTTTCCAGCTCATTATTATCAAGAATGGGGAATGCATCTGTAAGTCGCCACCGACCATGAATGTATATTTGCTGCTGGCTAGTCCATTGTACTTCAAGGCCAACTTGGTGTGGTGGTTGTCCGGTCAAGGCGTTGCCACTAAAATCATTCTCTCCATCTTGAAAATCATCAAAAAAATAGTCGCTGAAAGAGTAAAATAGTCTAGCATATGTTCCGGGCTTATTGGGTATGCGGTAGGTTAATCGAGCGTCGAAACCCTGGTGGACACTGCTTCCTGCATTTATGCCAATGAACTGATCAAGTTCGGTACGACGCGCCACCAGTAAATCAGAGATCCACATTCTGTAGACCGCCAATTCATAACTTAATTTACCCCATAAAAAACTACCTCGACTTCCAGTTTCCAGATTCAGTCCTCTTTCGGGTTGAATATCCGGATTACGACTACCATCTGGGAGCAATGTTTCTTCTAGAGTTGGTGCAGCAAAGCCATGACTCAGGGTGGTATACCAATTCACTCTAGGGGTTATCTGGTAGGTCAGCTGAAGACGTGGTGACCAGATTGCCTGGAAAGCATACGCTCCGCTCTGATCTGTTTGATCTTGTGGGAAGCGATCATCAAGTGTATACTGGGTTTCGTTTAGATTTATGCCAGCATTGATCAGCACTTTAGAAAAAGGAGTCCATTGGAATTCAGCAAAAAGATTGTAGTACTTTCTGATTTCCTGCTGATCACTTTGTAATTCACCTAAAGTACCACCTTCTTCTGTGTCATTAGTTGTCCATTGGTAGCGTTCGTTAAAGAATTCTAGGCCTGCAGTAAATGTAGGGGAACGGATGGACTTTTCTGGTTGCCAATCGATTTTGGTTCGAATGCCCAGAGCGCGGTTATTTTCCCTAAGTATATTGAAAGGCCGGATTTCAAAGTTATTACGTGCGGTGCTAAACAAGCTGATAGTGGATGCCAGTTGATGTTTGTGCTCAGATGAAAGCCATTGCCGATTGTGGGATAACCCCAGGAGCAAACGGTCGTAGTTCTCACCTCCAGATACTCGAGCCCAGTTGGCAGCTGCCATATCGGGGTTGTCAATAAAATCATTAGCATTTAATGATGAAGGGATGCCTGCCTCAATATCGTTGTAGTTTATAAACAGGGTAGCCTTTTCTCGGCCATGCTTGGCATACCATTTGGCGATGGTGCTAAAGGTGTAGCGGTCATAGGTGTTATTGGATCGATAACCATCACTGTGGGTACGGCTTCCGATTATAGATTGCTGATAAGGAAGATTGTTTTCGGAAAGATCAGCTTGGAGTACTGTTCGGGATATTCCGTAGCTTCCGAACTGCTGTGATGCCAGATACTGGTTTGGCCGATTCTTAATATTGGTTTGGTACTGGATCAAACCTCCTAGGCCCGCACCATAACTACTTGAAGTTGGACCCTTATGGATAGAAATGTTATCTACGAGACTAAGATCTATATCTTCCAATACGGTTTCGCCCACCCCATTGGTTAGGGGGATATCATCGAGATAAGCTCTAATCTTAGCTGTACCAAATGGAATCCGGTTACCAATGCCTCGAATGGTGATGCGATTTGTATTCAATGCGCCACTCTGCATAAACATGCCAGGAATTTGGTTAAATAGAGGGGCTGGGTTCAATTCGTCAGTACGCTGAATTTGTGCTTTTGGAATTTCTTGGACAGAGGCTGGAAGTTGCAGGTTAATTTCAGGTTGGTTGAGGCCCAAAATAGTGACTATAGGTAAATCGGTACCTTCAGTTAAATAAATGGTAAGAAATTGCCCATGGTTTGACACTGGTATGCGCTGGGTGTTATAACCAGTAAAAGAGATAATTAAACTATCAGTTGATGCTGTAATATTAAATTGACCCTGATGGTTAGTTATGGTCCCATAGTCTGAACCCATGGCTTGAATTGTAGCGCCAACTAATGGCGCATTGCTTTCGGAATTGAGTACTTGACCATTAATTATGGTTTGTGCGAAAGCTGAAAAAGTAGCTAATAACAACCCAAATAAAAGGCTAAGATGTTTTATTGTTGTGTTATGATTGTTCATAAATTTAACCTAGATAATGAAAGAGTTTACGTTTAAAACCAATATCAATTGTGTAAGTTGTGTTCGTTCGGTTACTAGTTTTCTTGAGGAAGTTCCTGGTATTGAATCGTGGGTTGTAGATACAACTGATCCCGAGAAAAAGCTTACGGTGGAAGGGAATACCGTAGAATCCCAACAAATAATTACGGCGGTTCAAGAAGCGGGGTTCAATATTGAACCAATAATTAAATCATAGCGCTGTTCATTCATTCGAAAACTATAATTGCTTTTACCCTAGGATTATGAATAATGATTTTATTACAATAAACTGAAAAATACGAGTTAACGCATCAGCTTACCATATTTTCAAGTAAAAGGTAAGTCAGAATAATGTAATACTAAAAAAGTCAGGCAGTCATAGGTTAATAAAGCAATACAATGAATAGTACTGGAAATACACTGTTTTCTGATCGGGTTGCATACTGTTTGCCATCAGTCGATTCAGTAACTGATTTCGTTACATTAGGATTTTTAATACGAAATTAGTTGGGTTTTACATGTAATGATCAAGTAGCTTTTTTCTTCTCGATGAATCCGGTTTTATTCGTTTAATTAGTAAGCCGACTAACAATAGAAAGCATCCTGTAGCTACAGGATGCTTTCTATTGTTAAATAATTGAAGATGTCAGTTCAAACGCAGTGGCTCATGTTTTTGAAATAATGAGAACGATGCTTTTTTTACTTTGTCTTCATAGGTTGAAAAATCATTTTCAAAGAATAAGTTGATGGCATCTAATGCTTTTTGGGTGTGCTCGGTGAGGTTAGTCATTGCACGTTGAGCTGCTTGATTAGGCTTTCCCATGGAAGACCCAATATATCGACGTGCCTGACGCAAATGTCCCATGATGTTATCGCTATTTCTTTGGACTCCCTTGAGCCCTTCTTTTTGCATATACAGTTCTTCCAGTTGTGCAATACTATCGAGCATATTTTTACCCAATTTCCCAATGTCTTTTTTTAGGGAATCAGGGGCTAATTCCAAAGCTTTATTGACTCGGTCGATGGTTTTTCGGGCTTCTTTAAGACGGTTAAATCCGGTAGTAGCTTTCTCAGCAATTTTCTCTAGTTCCCGATTGGCTGCATCCTGTGCCTGCATCTCAGCCATGGTAATCGAAAGGCGTGGATCGGCTTTTACATGTACCATAGTTGAATCTTGCTGTTTATTACATGACACAACGATTTTGTATGTCCCTGGCAAGACGGAACCACCAGAAGGCGGATCAGCATTGGGCTTGACACTGCGTCTTGAAGGGTATGAAACACCATTTCGATTCATAGGCCAGAATAGTCTATTCATTCCTGTATCGAGTTTGGTAGTATAGTTTCTAACGGTATCACCGGTCATAGACAAGACTACTATGTTCGCTTTATTTTGTGGCTTTTTTTGCGTTTTTTCGAGTTGTGATGGCTTCCACCAAATGGTCATCATGGCACCTCTATTTCGGTTTTCGCCCTGGAATACTCCATCAGCCGTAAAGCGGACTCCCGTATACGATTTATACGAAGCGAGATACGCATCAGGGGTATCAAAGATGACTAAATCATCATTTAATATGTTACCCTGAGATGCTGCGATTGCTCTCAATGGGCGAATATCATCCATTATCCAAGCGGCTCGACCAAAAGTGCCAATGATCAGATCATGTTCGCGAGGATGAATGGCTAAGTCAGCGGTGGATACACTTGGGAAGTGTTTCCATTTAGTCCAGTTTTTGCCATAATCAACACTTACATACAAGCCAAAATCGGTGCCCAGGAACAGCAAGCTTGGTTCTACGGGATCTTGAACCATACTTAAGGCATGGCCATTAACTTGTTCTTCCGTAACTATTTTTGTCCATGTACTGCCATAATCAGAGGTATGATAAGCCATTGGGCGGTAATCATTTCGACGATAGTCATTGACTACAACGAATGCTTCTCCTTTATTTTTTTCCGACAGGTGGATAAATGGAATCCATGATCCTTCGGTAAAGTCAGGCAGCCTTTCGGATAAGTTCGTCCATGAATTACCACCATCACGTGTGATTTGTAAGTTACCGTCATCAGTACCGACCCAGATTTCATTTTTATCATGCGGGCTAGGTGCAATAGCCAGGATAGTAGTATGGTTTTCAGCTTGTGTATCATCGATTGTGAGTCCTCCACTGAGGTGCTGTTTTTGTTTGTTGGGGTCATTGGTGGTAAGGTCAGGGGAAATAATTTTCCAGCTATCTCCACAGTCTGTGCTGTAATGGACAAATTGACTACCATAAAAGATCCCAGAGTCTTGGAAAGGATCTTGTGCAATGGCTGCATTCCAATGAAAGCGCAATTCCATTTTGGGGTCTGGATGTGTAGGTTTAATACTTCTGGACATTCCGGTTTGTCTATCGACAATACCTACATTTCCACCTTGCGACATGGCATAGACATATCGATTATCATTCGGTTTAAAAAGAACATCAAAGCCATCACCAAAGTAAACTTCTTGCCAGTGCTCATTTCGAATACCGCCTACCTGCCATACATAGCTAGGGCCTACCCAAGAGCCATTATCTTGCATACCTCCGGCCACATTGTAAGGGATATCCATATCGTAACTAATATGGTAAAATTGGGCAAGTGGTAAATTAGGGATAAAGCGCCAATTTTCGCCTCGATCACGAGAGATGTTTAGTCCGCCATCATTGCCTTCAATGATATAATTGGGATCATTGGGGTGTACCCAAAAGGCATGGTGATCAGGATGTACACCGGCATAGGGAAGTAGTGTTTGCCAATTTTTACCGCCATCTTCGGAGTAGGTTACTAGGGAATGGAGGCTGTAAATACGGTTTTCATTTACAGGATCGACAAAAATGTCGGAATAATAGAATGGGCGATTTCCAAAGTTTCCCTTAGATTTAACTTTTGTCCAGGACGCTCCGCCGTCAGTGGAAGTAAAAAAGCCATTCTCTTCTGCTTCAATTAGTGCGTATACAGTGTTAGGTTTGGACGGGGCAATGGCCAATCCCATTCGGCCCAGATTACCTTTGGGCATACCATCCTTCACGGTACGTTTATTCCAGGACTCCCCACCATCATGGGTGATGTACAAACCAGAGCCGGCTCCTCCAGAGTTAAAGGTCCATGGCTGGCGACCAAACTCCCAGAGTGCGACCAAGAGTTTATCTGGGTTGAGTGGGTCTATGATCATATCCGCTACGCCAGTTTCTTCATTTACGTAAAGGATTTTTTTCCATGTTTTTCCACCGTCAGTGGTTTTAAAGACTCCCCGTTCCGTGCTGGGGCCCCATACAGACCCGAGTGCACCTACAAAAACGGTTTTGGGGTCATCGGGATGTATAATAATGCGATGAATGGTTTTGGTGGCTTTCAAGCCCATGCAGGTCCATGTTTTTCCACCATCGAGACTTTTGAAAACGCCTTCGCCACTATTCATGGAGTTGCGGGGATTACCTTCGCCTGTACCGATCCAAATCACGGCTGGGTTTTTTTGGCTTACGGCTAGAGCACCTACACTTTGGGTAGGTTGCTCATCAAATATAGGTTCCCAGTTAATGCCTCCATTTGTTGATTTCCATGCGCCACCTGATGCTGTACCGATAAAAATATTATCAGGATCGGAAAGGTCAACGTCAATAGCTGTTACGCGCCCACTCATTCCTGCGGGACCAATATTTCTGATTTTTAAGTCAGTCATAAGGTCCAATGGTAATTTAGATTGCCCACATAAACCAATGACCATCAAGGTGAAAATGATGGAGAGCCAATTTTTTGTTAGGTTCATAGTTATGTTTTTAATATATGGTAAAAATAGTTAAGCTATTAAAAAATAAAAAGGGAAGCACATGCTAGGTAAACGTGGTTCTGTAAGTAGCTATATACAGCTCAGGTATTTGCGTTTAGTGAATTTTCCAAATAACCGAGAAAAAAGGTCAAAATCAGAAAATTTGTACATGGAATAATCAAATTAATTTAGTTTATGAATGTTAGAATACACAATCCTCCCTACCCATTAAAACTAAAATGTACCTATCAAATTTAAATATAGATGACATTGAAGCATCGATAGAAGCCATGAGCTTTACAGATAAAGATTGTCTTGTTGCTTTTGTTGCTTCCAACGACACTGCCAGCATTTCCAGCTTGTCCATTCTATTTAATAAGCTTTCCCATCCAGCAATTGGAGGCGTTTTCCCTGGGCTTATCAAAGGGCAAGAAGTGGTTGAAGGTGGAATACTTTTAATTAAAGTTCCCTGTGGTGAAAATCCCATTCTTCTGCAGGCCCATCAGTCTGAGCACATTTTCATTGATGATAGCCCACCACAAACATCGTCGGGGTTAATTTTTATTGATGGTCTTAGCCCTAGTGTTGAGGGTATGCTGAATTCAATATTTAACCGTTGGGGCGGGGATATAAAGTTTTTTGGTGGAGGGTGTGGTTTTATGGATCTTCAGCAAAAGCCATGTCTCATAACAAAAGATGGCGTTTTTGAAAATGCTGCCATCATTGTTCCCCTAGCTAGTGATGTTAAGATTGGTGTACGACATGGATGGGAACAAGTAGTTGGTCCATTGGTTGCAACACGAACGCAGGGTAATGATGTGGTAGAGTTGAATTGGGAGCCAGCTTATCAGGTATACAAAAATGCCATTTTTAATGATTCAGGAATACAATTAGATGATCATCCTTTTTTTGATATAGCAAAACAATACCCTTTCGGTATTTTCAAAGAGGGTAGTGAAGACATGGTGCGTGATCCTATAGCACGCGATGATGATAATGTACTGAAATGTGTAGGTCATGTGCCAGAAAATACGATGCTTTATGTTCTTAAAGGAGAATCTGAGAAATTGATCAAAGCTGCTGAAAAAGCAGCATATGATTGTATGCCTGATAAGCAAAAAGAACCCAGTCAAGTCTTTGTTTTTGACTGCATATCGAGAAGGTTATTCCTGGAAGATGCATTTGAAAAAGAGTTAGAGGCGGTAGGACTTCGATTTGATGCCTTAGAAAAACCAGTAGATCCAGTGGGAGCTTTATCCATTGGGGAGGTTTCAACAATGGCTGAGCGTGAGTTGGCTTTTTTTAATAAAACGATAGTAGTTGGAGCGACCTATGTTTAATCAAGTCGAACGTAGTACACATATAATCAGGGATATTTCCTTACTCTATGAATTGGCTTTATCCATAGGTCAATCCTTGGATATGGATGCTAATATTAAAGACTTTCTGGATATTCTTTTTTCTAGAAAATCATTGTCATATGTTTCAGCTTGGGTTAGGGAGGACGAAGGTTTCATTCTTCGTTATGCTAGGCCCTATTTTAGGGTAAAGCAAACCGGGATGACGGAAGGTAGTAAGATATGGGAAAAACTCAGTAAAGCGGATAATGGTAGCTTTTCGGAACGGGTTTCAGAATCGGTATTCCGAAATATGCAAGATTTTGCCAATAAAGGGGTATTGGTATTTTTCAAATTAGGTGATTTGGGATTTGTGGTTATGCATGATGCTAAGCGCGAGATGTTGTATAGCCAGTCTGAGATTAACCAGTTGAGCAAAGTCATGGATAAGCTCAACCATTCGGTAGCTGGTTGTTTAGCTTATGAGCGTTTAAATATGGCTCAACAAAAAATTGTTGAGAGTGAAACACGGTTCCGAAGAATTATTAACACATCTCACGATGGTGTTATCATTATAGACACACGTGGTAGGATTCGGGAATGGAACAAAGAATCGGAAAGTCTATTCGGATATAAATCAGAAGAAGTCCTAAAAAAGCCGCTTACTGAACTGATATTATTAGATCATTGGCGAAAGAAGTTTGCTAATAAGCCCTCTAGAATTTCAAAATATCTGGAGAAGGCTGTGCAGCAGCACAAGCGTTATGAATTGGATGTCAAAAATCGCTGGGGGTACAAGTTTCCTATTGAAATTGGTGTTTCTTCATTTAATCTGGACAGAAATCTGTACTACAGTTTATTTTTTAGGGATATAACTAAGCGCAGAGAAGCGGAAGCTTCATTAATTCATGCCAAGCAAGTAGCAGAAAAAGCAAGACTAGCCGAGCAGCAGTTTTTGGCTAATATGAGTCATGAGATTCGAACACCGATGAATGCCGTGATTGGTATGACTCATTTGCTATACAAATCTTCACCTAACTCTGAGCAGACGGAACTACTGGATGCCTTGAAATTTTCTGCAGACAGCTTATTAGAAATACTAAGCAACATCCTTGATCTTTCAAAAATTGAAGCTGGAGAACTTGAAATGGAGGAAAAGCCATTTAATCTGAATGCGCTTCTTCAGTCCCTTCATAAATCAGCCAGTATGAAAAGTAAAGGCTCTGATGTTGATGTGATTCTTGAATTTGACTCGGAGATACAGGACTATCTGATAGGTGATCGTACTATGCTTAATCAGGTTTTGACGAATTTGGTGAGTAATGCTTTGAAGTTTACAGATACTGGATATGTTAAATTGAAAGCGAATTTAACGTCCAAACTCAGTGAGCGATATACCATCCAGTTTCAGGTTTCAGATACCGGTATTGGAATACCAGTTACAAAGCAAGACATGGTTTTCCGTGATTTTAAACAAGTAACGTCGTCCACTCATGGTGGGCAAAAGAATGGAGCTGGATTAGGATTGGCCATCGTTAAAAGGCTGTTGAGCTTAATGGGTGGTATCATACATTTGGAAAGTCAACTCGGAGTAGGAAGTACTTTTTCTTTTAGTTTAGATTTCCAGCGTTTCAAAACGGCTTTTCTATTAGGAGATAGTAGTTTCGCGAAACCGAATCGATTGGATTCCGTAAAATTGAGGGGTCAAAAAGTATTAGTGGTTGAGGATAATCCGATGAACCAAAAATTAATCACAAAAATACTCGACGGCTGGGGGGTAAGCTACCAATTGGCTGAAAACGGTAAAGTTGCGGTAAGATTGTCTGAGCAAACAGCATTTCATTTGGTTTTAATGGATATACATATGCCCGAAATGAATGGCGTAGATGCTACGTCAATCATTAGAAATTCAGAGTCTAACCTTAATCGTAATGTCCCTATTATTGCTTTAACTGCTGCTGCAATATTAGAAGAGAAAAGGGAAGCAATACGGGCTGGTATGAATGATTTCATGACTAAACCTTTTTCTCCGGCAGTGCTTAAGCGTATGATGAAAAAGTGGGTTTTTAACCAATCTCAGTTGAAGGAAAAAACATTGTCAATGCAAAAGGAGCGTCACGAAAGTCTGGATTTGTCTTACTTAAGGGAATTAAGTGGTGGTGATAAAGTATTCATTGGAGAAATGCTAGAAACGTTCCTTACTGAAACCAAAGATATCTTGAAAGACTTGGATGAGGTTGAATCTTGCAATGATCATCAGCGAACTTTTCAAGTTGCCCACAAGCTTAAATCATCATTGAAAATGATGGGTATGCGTAAAGCAGCAGATCTTTGCGTTTTAATAGAAGAAAAGGCAAGGGCAGAAAAGTCAGATGAGGCATTATTAAAAACGATCAAGGATCTTAAAGAAAGAGTAGAACATACTATTCCTTTTCTGAAGGAAGAGATCGATTTATTGCAACAGTAGCTAGGTTAAGTTACTTCCAGCCAATACTTAACTTTACATTTAAATCAATTCTTTTGAATCACCATGTCGTTCCAAAACGATTATATGCTGAAATCAGATTAAAAGAGGGCGTTTTTAATTACATCATCCTTCATTTGATAATCTCGTGGGAATTGTTTTGCTATGCGTAACTTCAGAAGTATATACTATAATATGATATTTTCTTTCTGAGGAGTAATAGTATTTTACAGATCATATGTTTTTTAAGTAACGTCTAAATACGGCTCATTATGTTTCAAGTGATTCACTTTTGAACCCTTTCTATTTGAATTATTTTGTATATTTAGAGTATTAATGGTCTAAATCTATTGGATTTAGCTTCCCTTCACAACCATTTACACTACACATTTTTTGGCAGCCTACAACTGTCAATCCCCTTCATGTAACCTAACATCTTGTCTGTTCATGTACTGCAGCCATATAAGGTTTTGTAAAAGGACCTAAGGTTGTAGGTTCATGATATGTTTTGCTAAGCAGGCTGGATGTTTTGATAGGAGAATTAGTGTTCTAAATATAAACGTTCATTTTATTAACAAATTATTGCCATGAATTTTTTTACCAGTCTGTGCAAGAGTACGGGCCTGGTTACAGCCATAATTCTAACCTTAGGCCTAACCAGTACAGCAGCGTTTTATCCGTTTGAGCAAAAAATCAAAGCGAAGGCGTATGCTTCCCCTACATTTATAGCTCCGAAAGAAATAGTTATTTCAAATTATGCATCATTGGGTCTGGATGATATGCCTGCAAATAATTCTTGTGGATGCCAGGACCAAGTGAATGTGCAAATGAATGATGATTGTTCATTTACCTTAACAATCGCTCAGGTTGGAGCTGGAGATTGTTCCGTAGCTGAGCGCATTATTGTCAATGATGCTAACCCGAATAACGATGGTGTGATTGATTGCCCTGGTCAATACAGATATGGCATATTTGATGAAGATAATCAGCTAATATGTTGGGGTGAAGTACTTGCCGAGGACAAAAGAGGGCCTACGGTTAAAGATCTGGATAAGCCATACGAGACTATTCCATGTACTTTTATAAATGATTTTGTAAATAACGAAGAAAGTACAAACCCTAATTCCCCATACTACCTTGGTCGCATTCTTTTTGAAGATAATTGTGGTGATTGTGGCTGTAATGTTGAGACTAAATTCTTTGATCAGGTATCTATAAGTAATGATTGTGGGCAGAGTAATATTTCATTTGGGGATGAGTACGTCTATGGAACGATTTCTAGAAAGTTTACAGCTACGGATTGTCAAGGTAATCAAACCGATACAACTATAATTTATCAATTTGTTCGCCCTGATTTGGATGATTTAGTTTTGCTGGGTGAAATTACGGAACAAACATGTGATGTAGGTGATGTATCTCCTCCGGATGTGTATCCGTATTGGGAGGTTGACTTTCCTACTTCTGATGGTGACTACAGGTTAGGTATTAACGAGATAAATTGTGGTTATGCTTTCTCAGTAGATGAGAATACATTCGAAGTTTGTGGTGGACGAGGCCAAAAGATTGTTCGCTATATCAATGTGATGGATTGGTGTGCCGAAACTTCTGGTTATGTAGATACTATTGTAATCAAGATCGGGGATTTTGAGGTACCTGCATTTCAAGGTAACGGTAAAGCTTTTGGTTTAGGTTTACAAACGGACGACAATGCTAATTCTAACATTGAAGAGGACGAGGTGATTGTGGATCTCGATTCCTTACGCAGGTTGAAGGAAATGGGTATGGTAACTACTTTATCTACTCGCCCACAGGATTGTACAGCTACATTTCCTATTGATTTTGGTGCTCTACGTTCTTTGTTTGGTTTTAATATTGAGGATTGTACATTACAAACGCCCTCGATTTCTATTATGACTTATGGGCCCAAGTTAGTGTCGGGTATTCCTACAGGCGAGACCATCTGGCGAGAAGGTAATTATCCGATGACGAATGGTTTTGCTGCGAATATTCCCGTTGGAATTCATGCTTTAGTTATTGAGATTGCTGATGCTTGTTATAATGCCTCTAGGGGTGTTGTGTTCTTTCAGGTAAAAGACCAAGTTGCACCGAGCATGCAATGTGATGACCAATTGAATGTTACCCTAAGTACAGGAGGATATGCTCGTGTTTTTGCGAGTGATGTAGATGAAGGTTCGCGAGATAATTGTGCGTTGACTTCTTTACAGGTACGTCGTGCTGTGAGTTTGGCTTGCATCGATGCAGGTAGTTTTAATTTAGGCGATCTTATTGAAGAGAATGGAACCTATTACACCGCTTACGATGATTTCGTTGAGTTTTTCTGTTGTGATGCGGGTGATGTCGTTGTTATTGAAATGCAAGGTGCTGATGGTGCTACTGATCCGATTATGGGGATGGCCATGCCAAATACAAATACTTGTTGGTTAGATTTGCTGATTGAAGATAAGTTGGATCCACGCTGTACAGATTTATCTTCGGTTACGACGACCTGTGATGATCCTTCATTACAAGATTTAAATGATCTCTCTGGATTTGGGGTGCCCGAAGAACCCGTCAGTAATTGTCAATCTTTTGGCATACTTGAACTTGCCCCTATTGTGGAACTAAATCAATGTAGCGTAGGTACGATTAAGCGCCAATGGGTGGCTACGGGTAATGGTGGACAATCGGAAATTTGCGAACAGACAATTTCTGTGGTGGAGTCCTTCGATTATTGGGTTAAGTTTCCGGCAGATGTGTATGCTAGTTGTGGGGAAGAGCCGGCTGCGGGGAATGTAACCTTTGTTGAGGGCGCCTGTGATTTGATTGCTGTATCCAAGGAGGATCAAACTTTTGAGGCTACACAAGATCCTACAGCATGCTATAAAATTTTTAGAACCTACAAAGTCATTAATTGGTGCGAATATGATGGTGAAGCTCAACCAACCATTATTTCACGGGACTGGGATGGCTTTAATGGAACAAACCCCCAGAGCCCTGATGGGGACGATGATCCGGGAGATGAAGATATTTATGTCCATGTTAAGCGTGACTTTTCAGATAACCTGCCAGATACGGTCTATTATGATAATAATGACAATCCCTATGATGACAGTATAACTTTTGGAAATGCTACATATGGATATTGGTGGCGTGTGATTTCTGGTAGTAATGATCCGACTGAGGAGGCGTACTATGAGGGAAATGGTTCCGTTTGGGCTGACGACGGTGATCAGACGGACAGTGACATTTCTGGGAATACGCAAAATGATGATAATGATTATCGTTATGGGAGTTTTGGCTTTTGGCAATACACCCAACATATTGTGGTATACGATGATACTGACCCAGCGTTATCTGTTAGTGGGCAAGATACATTCCCTTCACTAGATGGTGATTTGTGTACTGGAGATGTTGAATATCAGGTGCTTGCGACAGATATTTGTACAGATGATGCCCTTGACGTTACGCTGACCATAACTTTAGATATTGGGAATGATGGTTCTATTGATACGGATGTAAGTGACAATTTAATAGATGGTACATTTACAGCTACCTACCCTCAGGGTCAACACCGCTTAATATTTGTTGCAAACGATGGTTGTGGGAATTCAGTAACCGTGGAGAAAGTCTTTGATATTGTTGATCGCAAAGCTCCTGCACCCATTTGTATTAATGGATTGTCGATTGAACTGATGCCCAGTGATGTAGATACAACGGGAGGGTTTATGGAGGTTTGGGCTACTGATTTTATGGCTTCAGATGTTTATGATTGTACGGGACAAGGTGATCTTGGCGGTCCGTTTGATTTACCTGTTATCACTAAAGAGAACTACTTTATCGTGCGGGACTTGATTGAAGGTGTAAGTGAATTTGATCCGAATAATCCGCAAACAGGTGCACCTTTTAATTGTGAAGATTTTGGACAAGTGATTCCAGTTGAGGTTCATACAGTTGATTCAGAAGGTAATCACGACTATTGTGTTACGTATGTTCAGGTAGAAGATAATACAGGTATTTGTGCTGAAGCGGAAGGGGCAGGATTAGTATCAGGTTCAGTGCAAACATCAGGTAGGGCAAAAGTTGAGGGTGTTGAGGTAGAGTTATCGGGTACCCAAGATATGATCTACATGACGGATTTTAATGGGTTTTTCCAATTCAATAATTTAGAGAATGGTTATGATTATTCTATTTCTCCAAAACTGAATCAGCATGCCAGAAATGGGGTCACTACGGCAGATATGATTATGATTGGTCGCCATGTTTTGGGTATTAATACGTTTAGCGATCCGTTTCAATACATTGCAGCAGATATTAATAATGATAAATCGATATCGACGCTTGATATGCTACAGTTGCGTGCATTAGTATTAAGCATACACCAATCTTTCCCGTATAATACGAGTTGGGCTTTTGTGGATGCTGATTACGAATTTGACGATACGATGAATCCATTATTACAAGATTATCCTACCGTAAAAAATATCAATAATCTGCAGGGGGAGATAGAAGCTAATTTTGTAGCTATCAAGATTGGTGATTTGAATGGGACCGCTAATGTTGCAGAGACACGAAGTCAGGAAAATCCATTGATGCTGTTTACAGCGGAGAAATCCCTACAAGCAGGTGAGGTGTATACCGTACCCTTTTATGCGGATAATCTTCATGAAATGGCTGGTTTCCAGCTTTCTATGGAATTTAGTAAAGCATCATTAATTGAAGTAATCCCTGGACTTATTAAGGAAGAGTCATTTGGTGTTTTTCAAGAGATGGATGCATTAACGGCTTCGTGGGCCAATATATTTGAGCCTTTGCCTCAATATGATGATCCATTATTTTATGTCGTTATACGACCTGAAAATCAGGCTATGTTGAGTCAGGTTCTTCGTTTAACTTCTCGTTATACGCCCTCGGAAGGTTATCTTGAAACGACCCTTACGCCCACTAGAATTGATCTTATGGTAGGTGATCAAGACGTGTCAGACGGTACAAATGTTTATCAGAATACCCCCAATCCATTTCAGGAAAGTACGACTATTAGTTTCAGATTGGAAAACGCTGGTGTAGTTAAACTTACCTTTACAGATGTGATGGGGCGTGTCATAAAGGTAATTGACCAGGAATTCAGTACGGGGTATCACCAAATATTACTTAACCGTGCGGATTTTCCAACTGCTGGAATTGTATATTATACCCTTCATACCGGCCATTTTACAAAGACATATAAGATGTTGATTGTAAGATAGGTGGTAGGGTTCGTATTATTATGAGAGTGAAACCTACATCTTTCAAAAGTCAAGTGTCTTTAGGGTACTTGACTTTTGAAGGGTATAAAATGATGAATAAATGATTGGGTTGATTTGTTCCTAACATAGGTTTCCAGAGCTTTAGCCTTTGTAGATTAATAGAATGATGTTGTACTTTTTACTTGTAATTTCTTTGTAGCTGAGCTAAAAAGAAGCATTTTCGAACTACAACAAATCACTTTAACCATGTTTTCAGAAAAGAAAAACCGTGTCTTTAGTTTTGGTAAACTAGCGTTAATCCTTGCTTTCGTTCTTCCATTGGCTGTATGGTCATGTGAAAGTGCAGGTGGTGATGAAGACGCATCCGAACAAACAGAAATGGAAGCAGAACCTGCAGCAGGCGGTCAGCATCCAGCAGGCGGTGAGCATCCAGCAGGTGACTCGCACGAGCATCCAGCAGATTCTACAGAAGCTGATACTACATCAGGTCAGTAGTTGCTGTAAGAAAATATTCAGTGAGCGAATACGGTTCGTAACCTTATACCAGGCTTGTGCATCCGTATTCGCTCCAAAGGATGCTACATCAATCTATCGAAAGAAAATGTTGTTTTTGTTTGTGGGCCGGGTACGCCCTTTTCTTCCAGAATAGGATATGCGAAAAAAGGAATAGCACCTGTAGATGGCATTGGTTCTACCTTTAAATTTCTACCTTTACTAAACGCAATCCTATTGGCAGGGTGGTGTCCAAAGTAATAAGTTGCTAATGCAGTATATTTATTTGCTTCACTAATATCAACGGGCCACCACTTCCCATCAGCATAAAACTCAGCCCAGCAATGATAACCACTCATGCCTCCATCATTTCGCTCTGACGGAATCGCAGCACCTACTTCAAATCTGGCTGGTATACCTGAAGAACGGGCTAGTGAAATAAACAACGAGTGAAACTCCGTACAGTTACCTGATTTAGCATCACACGCAAAGTTGGCGTCGGCAGTGCCATAAGTACCTTGTTTGGCATAACGAACATTTTCAATGACATAATCGTAAAGTGCCCGTGCTTTGGTTAGCGGACTATCTGCATTTTTTTCAGCTAGAACCTGCTCTGAAATACTTTGAAAGCGACCACCAACAGGGAGTAATGGAACTTCCATTAAGTACCGCTCTAAGTTCGTATCATCCTCCCGATAGGTTCCCTTTTCTAAACGCTCTACTTTATATGTAATAGTAAGGTGTTCACTTCCTTCTTGAGGTGTAAGTTCTACATATAAATATTGGTTTCCATTTTCTGTTTCAGTACGTATTTCGTGTTCTCCTGGACCCTGTATATCCATGATGTCTATTTGTTGAAAACGGTCACTAGAGGCTAAAGGAACCCATAATTGTGCAGGATAGCTTAAAGCAGGAATTTCAACGTCGTAATGAAATGTAAAGAGATCTTTACCTCTTAAAACGCCCAAAAGGTCGTCGGAAGCACCCGCAACAGGAACGGTCTTCCAAGTGTTATCAGCTGTTTTTTGCCAGGTGTAAAATGGCTTACCATTGAGTTTGTGGATTTCTGTTCGGGTTACAGTCATATTATTGGCAGAGCCCTCCAGAAAAAAGTCTACATCATAAACATCACCTGATTCAGTGGCCAGATCTACACATGCAAAAAATTCATCTGGCCCGAGTACAGAAAGATATTCAGGGTGTACACGC
>JABSSK010000650.1 GCA_013214265.1 Saprospiraceae bacterium
GGCGATATTGCCAATTACGACGTTGGTATCACAATTAGTGCAACAATAGTGCCAGACCCCGAGGCGCCGACAACGGGAACCATTATTTACAATGAAAGTACAGAAGGCAACGACGGCACCTATGATTACCGCTGGGTAATGGGCGAAGAGGGCTCTTATGATATATGTTCTCAAACGATGACCTTGTCAACTACCATTCAATACATTGATATTTTTGGTCCAGATCCAACGGCCTGGGTAGATTGGTATACCTCAACCATCACAGCATCCATATCGGTTGAAGGGGGAGTAGGGCCTGCAGTACCTAATGGAACGGTTGTAGAAAATATTTCTGCAGCCCCTGGTGATGAGGTTAGTTTAGTGGGCACGGTAAATGATTTACAAGGACTTACATCTATTTCTGTAGTAAATAGCGACTTGGGATTAAATGAGGTGATCAATTTATCAGGTGAATTAAGCTATGAACTTAATCAAACTTTTACGATACCTGGCGACACATCAGAAGGTGATTATAGTATAGAAACTACGGCCACCAACGTAGAAGGGTTAAGCACCACCTTTGTGACTAACCTTTTGGTGTCCAATAGTGCGGGTTGTTCAGATGATGTTGCAATTTTTGCGAACCAAACACTTGATGCAAATGTGTTTTTCTCAGAGACAGATGGATCCTTTGACCCTTACGAGTTCAGTGCTACAGTAGCGACAGTTTTGAATGGAGATGCATTGACAATAACCGGTGATTTCATGGATTTCTTCGAGATGGATTTAACATTGACAATGGTGCCAGACGCGAACGATTCGTCATTTGGTGAGGCATTATTTGATATTGAGGATTTGGGTGAAGCCGATGATGGATTAACCTACCGATTGGTGCAGGTAGAGCCGGGTTCATATAATGCCTGTGAACGAACGATCAGTGTAGTGCTCGATATTGAATACGAGGACGGAGGAACCTGGGTGTTTTACTACAGAGGTGAGGCAGAATTTAGCCTGCCATAGTGTGTTTATTGTAGTAATTTAAAATCGATGAGTTTAAGAGCCTTCAGGGCGGGAATCATTTGGATTCACTTAATATGTGCATCTGCCGCACAACAAAGTGTATTGCCAAACGATCAAGGTTTTCAATATATGGGTCGGATGTCCTTTGTTGATCCCCTGAATCCCATATTTAGCATGAGTGCATCAGGCTTTAGGATAAATTTTGAGGGCAGTACGCTTGCTGGGCGTTTTTCTACAGAAGGGGGAGATTCTTACTTATATGTAATTATCGATGGTAAGGCTGATCCTGAGAACCGAATCATCATCAAGGTTGATGAACTGAATGAAGACAGTTATGTGCTGGCACAAAATCTCAGTAATGGACCTCATACCTTGGAAGTACTTAAACTCAATGAATCTCATACTAAAGTTACTTTTCATGGCATTGTATTGGATAACGGACGCATTTTACCACCGTCACAACGGCCTAATTTACAACTCGAATTTGTAGGAGATTCGAATACGGCGGGTTGGTCGGCTTGGGATGCATACGATAAGGGCAGTGATGAGTACAGTGGGGCATATTATACCTATCCCGGAATAACGGCTAAGCTTTTAAATGCTGAATATAGTCTTATTGGTGGTTCGAGCTCTGGAGTGACTCAAAAGGCACCCTGGAACTTATACAATGCTTACGAGCGTATTCATCTAAAGGAGGCTAATTCTGAACAAAATAAATGGAATTTTAAAGATAACTATTGGGGTTT
>JABSSK010000651.1 GCA_013214265.1 Saprospiraceae bacterium
GTTGTAACAACACTATCTCTTATCTCACCGTCCTCAATAATTAAGTCAAACAGCGCATCTAGAAACACTTTTGATTCCTTGTTAAAAAAGCGATGCTTATGCGCAATAGACTTAGTAAAGCTTGCCCACTTACTTTTGTAAGAGTTATTGTCATGCAAACCATCATCAAGAATGAAAAGATCACTTTTACTATCAGAATTTTCCCATACATAATCAGCTAGCTCATATTCAAAGTCATCATCTCCAACTTCCAAGCATTCAATAATATTGGATAGTTCTTCGAATGGCCTATCATCACAACCTTCAAAAAACATCCCTGCTTCATAATTAGACGCTTCGTCGATTGAATATAGAGATTTAATTAACCTATCACCACTAAACTTAATTAACTTCTGTGAATCAATTATATTTACATCTTGCTCTTTACAATATGAACAAGTACCAAGAACTGCATTTTTTTGTAATTGCACCTTAATAATGTCGTTTTTGATGCAGCTCTCACATATAAGCTTCATGTTTACCCTTAATATTCTCGTAGCTTATTACATCGCGAATATTTAGGATGATATTCCAGAATATTTCACTATATAAAATTATAAAAAAACATCCTACCAATTTAACCATTAATTTTCTATGTATTAGGTTAGTACGTCAGATGCAACAAGAAAACTTTTACGATAATAAGATACATTATGAAATAATTGATAATTTTACCAATTTAAATGATTGCTATACTAATTATTCAGCTCTTAATCGCATGAGAAATTTAAGCGTAACTGAAAAGTCGAAATCAATCGCTCAAACATCAAATGTTAGTCGAGCTAGATGAGCACGTTTCAGGTACATGTCTTGTTAATTCAGAACTTAAAGAACTGCGCCCAAATTATGGCTTATTAACAAGATGGAGTAACTATAAAGTGAGTTATAACAAGCGTCGCTTTTATTACTAAGTAGCCAAAAATTTAAATTAAAAACACTTCTAAATTATGATAACTATTTCCGGAGACAGTTGACATCAGTATTATTTTCCATCTTGTTTACGAGTCTAAAACGAAATAGTGCAGGAGTCGTAAGTCGTTGTAATGACTATAAACTAAATGCATTTTCGTCTGCATTACCATCCAATGTTTTTATAAAAATAAACAACTTAACATTTATTGCACCGCCAGTGTATTAATGCTAAATTGCCGCCAATATATGTTGGGTACTAAAAGTCATTGAATTTAAATGTTATTTTTGTACTTCTCCCATTTTTAGATAAGCTAATTAATGGCTCAAAAATGATTTTAAATGTTGTTTAACCCCATGAAAAAATTAGCAAAGAATAGTAAAAGGTTGAATTGAAAATATGAGATTAAGAACCATCATTGGTAGCCCAAATAGTAATTCGTATCTTAAGACGTTGAAAAAGCAAGATCCTTTCTATAATGATCGAGTTGAAATGTTGGACGAAGCTAGGCAGTTATTTAATAGCTGCGTTAAACTAAGTGAAATGTCGCCAGCCGAACGAGGCATTTTCCTTGGAAAAAATACAGATAAAACGAATACATATAACTTCGACGTTAATCTATTTGGTGCTCCTGGCGGTAACGGTGAGGTCAAAAGAATTATATCGTCAAACTTTGCCTCATTTGATGAGTTCTTTATGGGTATACCAAGGCACAGCCCCATCAGCAAACAAGACTATTCTCGATTAACCAATCTATTTAAATCCGCAGTCACTGACGCTGGGTGTAATAAA
>JABSSK010000652.1 GCA_013214265.1 Saprospiraceae bacterium
CCTTCATCATTCGAATTAGGTGTGTAAAATCTTGGTAAAACTAAAGTCCAACTTACGAGCATTAGAACAAAGGCTATTTGTAAGGAAAATACTTATTCTTAGCTTTCCATTCAATAAACACAAAAAATATATTCAATGGATTGGAGCTACTTATTTCAATATGTGTTTTAGAAAGCTCTCGTTTTCATGAATCCATTCATGGGTATCTAATAATATGTCTTTAGGCGTTTTTGATGGTTTCCACCCGATTTCTTGTTCTATTTTTGAGTTATCTGATATAAAAATTCGTAAATCTGCAGGGCGATTATCAAGCTCAGGAGCAATCTTAATTTTATTACCAGATATTTCTTCACACAATCTGGTCATTTCTTGTAGAGACAGGCTGTTTTGCAAACCACCACCTGCATTGTAAACCTTGCCATGGAATTTTTCAGTATGATGTATTTGCATATCAATAAGCTTGATCAAATCATCGATGTGCAAAAAGTCCCTTACTTGCTTTCCAAGGCCACCATACCCAATGTATTTCAATGACTGTTTCCAATAATGTTTTGCCACCCATAGTGTTGCTACACCCTGATCGGTTTTACCCATTTGCCTTGGACCGGCAATCACACCAAATCGAGTCGTGGCTACTGAAAGATTGTAAAACTCTGCATATTCTTGAAGAAACAATTCTGAAGACAACTTTGTCGTTCCATAAAAGGAGCGAGCACCCGATAGGTTTAAATCCTCAGAAATCCCCAATCTAGAAATACCCTTTTCAGCTTGTTCATCGCTAAAAGAAAAACGTGTTTCCTCTTCAATAAAGTTAGCCTGCTCAATCCGAGTAATTGGATAAACGCGACTTGTCGATAAGAATATTAATTTAGCCTTATGTTTTAAACAAGTATTAAAACAGTTGATTGATCCATATAAGTTGTTATTGATAACATAACTAGGGTTTGTGTCTAAGCCAGCCATCACAGAGGGTTCGGCAGAAGCTTCAATAAGTACATCAAATGGCTCAAGCGCATCCAAATCTTCAGCGTTTCGAATGTCGCCATGAAAAAAGCCGATCCCTTGTTTTTTTAACTCAAGTAGATTCAACTCTGAACCTCTACGTTTCAGATTATCAAAAACAGTTATTTTGTACGAGGGATATTTCTCCCTAAGGCTTAAACATAGTGATGAACCAACAAATCCAGCTCCCCCTGTAACTACTATTTTCATATTGCTTTTTTTTACCGCTAACGGCGCAACACGAGGCAGCTCAATTAAGCGGAGCACAACTCAATTTGTGTTTAAGTTGTTGATTTAATTATTCATTTAATATGGTTTTAAGCAGATCTTAAATGCTGATTGAAGTATTTTTTTTTACGGATAGCTCTATAATAAGATTCAATATTTTCGAATATTCTTAAAACATCATCCCAGCCTCATTTTTAAATTAAAATTATAGCCTGGACTTAAGCTTTTTTCATAAAAAAAGACACCTCATCGCATACTGAAAACAGTACATCATAAAATAAGGCTCAAATTTGATTTTGACCGTGCATATTTAAACCGTCAACTTACAGGTAGATTTTCTTTGACTCCACCACAGATTTAGTTAGCTTTTGTACGAATAAAAAGTCTTAACGGATTATCAATTCCTTTCCTAGTTGGACATCTACCTAAAGAAGGATTGAAACTCCTCTGGCTTAGGTCAAATTAACCAACAGATTTTGGTGATCAGCTAACATCCTAGTAATGAA
>JABSSK010000653.1 GCA_013214265.1 Saprospiraceae bacterium
TAGGTGGTATCTGGGGTGGACAACCACTAGTAGGAAGAACATTCCAATTATTGGAAGATGTTGAAGACGGTGAGGTGGTGTTCCAAGATCAAATTAATGATACAGATACTTGGGGAGGGAAAGTAAAACTGACTTTCTATGCTGGCCCTATCAACTGGTATGCTCAAGGTGCTGCTATGGGCTTAGTAGCAAATGGAGGTGCCGATTATACTCGTACCTTTACAGGATGGAAATTGAAAGATAGTGGGAGTGGTAACCAATATAACTTCTTGACTGGATTCACCTACCTTATCGGTGATTTACAGATTGCTCCTAACTTCTTATGGCATAAACCATTTGTCGGACCAATTCCTTTCGGTGTAGATGCCCCAGGAAGACCTAGTAATATCTTAGATGACCCATTCTCCGTTTGATGGAACAGCGAAACTGTGGCCGGGGAGATTTTATTCACTTATGACCCTACACCTGGAACGTGGATGTATGATTGGGATAATGACATGAAGGAAGATGCCAAACTAGCAGTAAGTGCTGGCTTTGTGTGTCGTCACTTGCCAACAACAATGGACGCCGGTATTGGTATCTTTGCTGATGGACGTACTATCTTCGCATTTCCTGGAGCACCTCCTGCTCAAGATTTATGGGAAGCGCATGCGCGTATCGTTTCTAAGTTAGGGCCAGAATTTGGAATCATTGCTAATGTATATGGTGGTAATGCCCAGGCCAACGGTAGTGATCCAAGGTTGATCGAACGCTTTGGAACGGATATTCGTATGATCTATAAAAACATGAAATTGACCTCAATGGTAAAAGTAAATGATTGGGGACCTTTTGATTATCATCGCGATTTTAACTTGACTTTCCCAATGCAATTAGTTGGCGATGTTTCTATCAACTTGGGCAAACCAAACTGGTTCGTTCTACCTGATACAAGAGCAGGGCTTATGGTGACATGGCGCTCTTTGGATCAGTATTCTCCTCGCTATTGTCCAGGTACCATTATCAATGCAGCTGGTGAAGAGGTTTGTGATCCAGATGCAGTTGGTGACTTAGGTCAAGAATGGGAAATTAGAACATATTTACATTTTAATATTGGCAAATAAAACTTAACAATAAAGAATAATGAATACTATTCAAAGATATAATTATTTACATTTCTTCTTGGTTACGCTGATCCTAGCACTTCCGTTCAGTTGTTCTAGAGATTTAGATGATTTAGAACCTGCTGAATTCCCAGTCGATGGTAATGTATTTCTTGATGGATTTAGCGGAGGACTAAACTATGCAGCTTTTGGAGGTTCCAAAGTTACCGCTTTTGAAGTAGATAACAACGTTGTCTACAAAGGAACAGCTTCCATGCGTTTCGAAGTACCTGATTTTGAAGATCCTGACGGTGCCTAAGCAGGTGGTGCATTCTTTACTTCTGTGGGACGTAATTTAACTGGTTTCGACGTTCTTACCTTCTGGGCAAAAGCTTCTCAGCCAGCTACCCTCGATCTAGTCGGCTTTGGTAATGATCTAGGGGAAGCTAAATATGAAGCAACCCTCTCAGGTGTGGCGGTAAAGAACAATTGGAAAAAATATTTTATACCTATTCCAGATCCTTCAAAACTTACACAGGAACAAGGTATGTTTTTCTACTCTGAAGGACCAGAAAATGGCTTAGGTTATACTTTTTGGATTGATGAGGTAAAGTTTGAA
>JABSSK010000654.1 GCA_013214265.1 Saprospiraceae bacterium
AGAGGATGAGTTCCTTGCTTTCGTTCCGAAGTTAGAAGAGTATGAATCACTAGCTACAGACAATGTCAAAATCATCTCCCTTTCCAATCATAATAAGTCTTATTTGAAAAGGTTGAGTTTTGATTATTTCCAATTGCCTGTAATGATTGAAAAAGAAGCACCAGATGTCGTATTCACTATGGGTAATTTCGCGGCACCTGTCAATATTCCGCAGGGCGTTTTGTTCATGTGGCCTTATGCTATCTATCCGGATTTCCAACCCATCTGGGATATGATGTCCAGCAAACGGAAACTCATTCAAAAGCTGCGCATTTTCTTTTTTAAAGTACGACTGAAATACGCAGATTTGGTATTTCCTCAAACCGCTACTTCCAAGGTTCGACTACAGAAATTCTACGCTGGGTATATCAATAATATGGAAATTGTTCCCATGGCTTACTCACAGATTGAGAGTACCGTAAATGGACAATCCTTTTTTAATAAGCAAGCCAATACAAAATATTTATTATGCCTAACTCGATATTATGTACATAAGAATGTAGAAATATTGATCTCGTTGGCCGAAAAGATTAAGATCAATCAATCTAATCTAAAAATCGTAAGTACCATAGGGACAGACCAAGATGCAAAAGCGGCTGAGTGGATTGATGATATTAAAGAAAAAGGCTTGGATGATATCATCCTGAATGTCGGTCCTGTAAAAGTAGGAGATGTCCAAAGCTTGTACGAACAAGTAGATGGGTTGATTTTGCCGACTTTACTTGAGTCCTTTTCCGCAACCTATGTGGATTCAATGTATTACGGCAAACCAATCTTTACTTCAGATTTGGATTTTGCCAGAGATGCGTGTGGTGAAGCGGCATTTTACTTTGACCCCTTTAACTCCGATCAAATATTCGAAACCATTACTGCAGCTTTTGCGGATGAACAAAAATTGTCAATTACGATTGCAGAAGGGAAAAAACGCATTCAACAACTTCCAGATTGGAATGAAGTTGCACGTAAATATATAAAAGCATTAAAATCGCTCGCACTTGATTGATCCGAGGTGTCATGCGTATTTTGTTTTTATTGATTTGATTTTTTGCTATTACTAAAAAAGAGTAAATGCTATCAACTGTATTGTAAATTGCTTTCAGGGCTTCCAGGAATTTTCCGGGTAAAGTATGCACGTATGTTTAGCGTCTTTAACAATTCTTTATGTACCAGATGTGTGTTTTTTTCCTAAATGGGAAAAAAACTTACAAAGACCATCGTACATCACTTGATATCAATTCATGGATTTAGATTAATTTAACTATGGATTATCAAATTGCTGATCATCACATTAGGGTAATTAATCAGTCTTTGACCAGTGCATTTCCTGGTATCCAACACCTGAGATGTTTAACATCGACCAAGGGAGTCAGTGTTCTTCTGATGTTTGGGTCCATGCCATGGAAGATAATGGCATACGTCAGAGTATAGACGGTAAGGGTAGAGCTATCGATAACGTCTTTATTGAGCGCTTTTGGCGCAGACATAAGTACGAATACCTGTATATGAATGCTCCCGATGGTGGAAAAGACTTGTGCAAGGAAACGGAGACTTACATTACTTTTTTTAACTTCGAACGTGGCCATCAAAGTCTAAACAAGCAGACACCAGCCGAGATCTACTTTGGTCACAAAACTCATTTTACACCAACT
>JABSSK010000655.1 GCA_013214265.1 Saprospiraceae bacterium
CCGCCGAGAGCGATGAAAAACAAAGCTATCTAACACGCGAACGGGTAGTAACTTGAGTCAGGTACGTAATATTGATCTGGTGAATGTGAAGCCATATCGGTTTCCTCTTTAAATGAACGCCAACGAATCTATCAGTGGCTCTAAATTTTAATTCTTATCTTTTTGTATTTCTACTGGCCTGCATACTTGGCATTATCAAAAAATGTGTACGACAGGGTTAATTCATGAACATCATCAGGAAGTTCAGAATCGAGCATATAGCGCACTACCATTTCTTGCTCTTCTCCAGGCTGCATTACCTGTTTAGTAAAACAAAAACATTCAGTTTTCTTAAAATGAAAACCGGCTCGTGGCGGCGTTACGTTGAACGTGGCCATTCCGGTTATCGCTTGCTTGGAATTATTCTTTACGTAGAATTTAGCTTCGCTAATTTCGCCCACCTTTATATTCGTGAGCTTTGTAAGAGGCTTGAACTCCCAAGGTAATGAAGAATGAGCGTGGGAAGTGAAAGACACTTCAACATCGCGGTCTATCGCTAGCGCAGCTTGAGCAGCTGACTCCTCGATGATATCCGTTTTTCCACCAAAGCCTGTCACACGACAAAAGGCCTCGTACAGAGGAACCAATGCGTAACCGAAACCGAACATCAAAGAAGCAATGACAACAAGCTTTACGACAATACTTCGTCGTTCCTCATTAGGCGTCACGTTGTTGCCAATTTGTTTATCTTGGGCTATTTGGCTCATCAGAAGTCTCAGGTGATTTATCTTTCTGCTGCAGGCTACCAGCGAATGAAGAAGGCTACTACAAACAGTATGACAGGGACTAGCGCTACGATAAGAGCTAACCTTGCATTACTCCGTTTTTGTTCGTCGGTCTGTTTACTCATAAATCAAAGTTAAGAGGGAGAAACGCAATATTTCTCCCCCGAAGAACTTATTTAACCGTTGGTGGGGTATCAAACGTATGGAAAGGGGCTGGTGATGGCACAGTCCATTCCAGACCCTCAGGATTATCCCATACTTCTGCGGTTGCTTTTTTGCCACCACGCACAGTAGATATGATTATGTAAATAAATAGCAGCTGTGAGAAGCCAAGGCAGAAGGCACCGACCGATGACATTACATTGAATTCAGTGAATATAGGGTTGTAATCCGCATACCTTCTTGGCATTCCCGCTAGACCCAAAAAGTGTTGCGGGAAGAAGGTTATATTGAAAGCAATCGCAGTTAACCAGAAGTGCAATTTACCCAACTTTTCGTTATACATATGACCTGTCCACTTCGGCAGCCAAAAATAGGTTCCACCCATCATTGCCATTACTGCACCCGCAAACAAGACATAGTGAAAGTGGGCAACAACAAAGTAGGTATCGTGGTACTGGAAGTCAGCAGGGGTGATTGCAAGCATGAGGCCTGATAAGCCACCGAGGGTAAACAAGAAAACCACTCCAATTGAAAACAGCATTGGTGTTTCAAAAGTCATGGAGCCTCGCCACATAGTTGTGACCCAGTTGAATACCTTCACGCCGGTAGGTACCGATATTAACATCGTTGCGTACATGAAGAATAGCTCACCTTGCAGGGGCATCCCGACCGTAAACATATGGTGAGCCCAAACAATGAAAGACAAGAACGCTATCGCTGCCGTAGCGAATACCATGGAGCTAGAACCGAACA
>JABSSK010000656.1 GCA_013214265.1 Saprospiraceae bacterium
ATATTGAAGGATACGAATAAGTTCTCCTGCGGTATAGCCGCCACCGCCAATTATTCCGGCTTGTATCATACTACTTTACTTTATCTTTTTGGGCTGATTGTTGTACCAACTGATGAATCTTAGACTGATTAGCCAAAATTTTGGTAAAACCTTTTACGTCCTCGCCACTCCATCCTTTATTCATTTCACCATAATGCCCAAATGCACTATTCATTAGGTCATAGTCGGACTGTATACCTTCTAATTCAAATCGGTAAGGAAGTAGTTTAACATGTACGGTTCCCGTTACATTATCCTGTGTGTCCGTCAGGAAGGTTTCAATATTACGCATTACAGGATCAAGGAACTGCCCTTCATGTAGCAACATACCATACCAGTTAGCCAGCTGTTCTTTCCAGTATTGTTGCCATTTGGTAAGGGTGTGTTTTTCGAGGAGATGATGTGCTTTAATAATGATCAGGGAAGCAGGTGCTTCGAAGCCCACTCTTCCCTTAATACCAATAATTGTATCGCCAACGTGAATGTCCCGCCCTATAGCATAGGGAACTGCTGTTTGCTCCAGTGCTTGGATGGCTTCGAGTGGGTGGGGATATGTTTTGCCATTTAGTCCGACCAATTCCCCAGACTCGAATTGAAGGGTTCTACGCTCGGGGTTTTTGTTTTGTAAAGGGCTGGGATACGCTTCTTCCGGCAGGGGAAGATGGGACGTAAGGGGTTCGGTACCACCAACACTTGTTCCCCATATACCTTTATTGATGGAGTACTGCGCTTTGGCCCAATCATAGGGATGGCCTTTCTTGGCCAGATAGTCGATTTCTTCCTGACGTGACAGCTGCATATCCCGAATCGGGGTGATGATTTCAAGGTGAGGACCCATTATCGAGAAGGCCAGATCAAAACGAACCTGATCGTTACCTGCTCCTGTACTGCCGTGCGCCACGGCGTCGGCGCCAATTTCATTGGCATATCGAGCTACTTCCATTGCTTGGAACATTCTTTCGGCACTGACAGATAGTGGATAGGTATTGTTCCGTAGAATATTACCAAATATTAGAAAACGAATACATGATTGATAGTAATCAGGTAATGCGTTTATGGCTTTAAAAGATTGCGCACCAAGCGCTAAGGCCTTTTGGTGCATTTCCTTTAATTCTGTGTCGTCAAACCCTCCAGTATTTACGGTAAGGGCATGGACCTCGAAACCCTGATTGTCCGTAAGGTATTTTATGCAATAAGAGGTATCTAGTCCGCCACTATAGGCTAAGACTACTTTCTTGGTTTTGGTCATTTTCTGGTGTGATTCAGTGGGTTAGATCATGTTTGATATTTTCTTCCTTGGAAGGTGCTAACATAGCTGTACACAGGCACATTTGTTTGTTATTACGCATTAGGATATCATAATTTGGGCAGCTTCTACAGCCAGCCCAGAAGGCTTCGTCTCGGGTAAGCTCAGAAAAAGTTACAGGATGATAGCCTAAGGCCGAATTGATCTTCATTACAGCCAAACTCGTGGTAATACCAAAAACACGTGCACTTGGATATTTATCTCTGGATAAATTAAAAACAGCGGCCTTAATCCGTCGTGCTAGCCCTAGTCGACGATACTGGGGAACAATAATTAAACCCGAATTGGCAGCGGATCGATTGTGGCTCCAAGTTTCGATGTAGC
>JABSSK010000657.1 GCA_013214265.1 Saprospiraceae bacterium
GGTTCCATCCGTATTGATCTGCAGAAAGAGTTTTTGGCCAGGTTGAACGATCGAGGAGAAAGGTATGGCATCCGGGAGTTGTACTTCGTAAAATTGGCCTCGATAGGAAGACTGAGGTTGGGAATAGGATGATGTCATTACAACCCTTTGTCCATGTTGGATGATTTGTTGTTTTTGAAAAATTAGAACCAAAGGAAATCCGGTATACAGAAGTACCAATAATCCAAGCCCATACCATCTTTTCTTTTTGCTCATTTTTTACTGATTTTGGGTATCAGATAATGGGTGTTTAATATCTTCAATTAATGGTTTTCCTTCCATAATAATTTGGCCAGCCACTTTGCCTTGGCCTTCTATAATTATTCCATCCCATTCTCCTGTACAAGCATTGTGTAATTTCGCATTAGGACCCAGTATTAGTTGTCCTCCTGGTTGGATGATTATATTGGCTTTGCTGGGTAGGGATACTCGGCAGTTGATGCGTAATACGCCCGTGGGTTGAATGATAATGTGCCCTTCCAGATCTTTAGCTCCTAACCAAGATATAGAATCAGCGATGGTTATGGTTCGCTTGGGATTGATCTCACACCAGGTTCGCGCTAAGAATTTTCGATATGGGTATTGCTCATTGGCCATTCTCATTTGGACCCTTCCGATTTGGCAGGGTGTCCATGCGTTTTGTAAAGCATTGTATTCCATTACATTATTTGTGGCGGCTGTATCACAAGGTGCTGTTTTGGTACGGTTCCAGCAAGGGTTTTTACCTTTAGGTGTATCTGGACAGCCATCATTAAGCCAGCTGTGGGCAAGGGAAAATATATGGCCTATTTCGTGGTTGAGAATACCTCGGAAGGCCCAGGCTGGCTGTCCCGTTTCATAGAAGCCTGCTACCTTGATGCCACCACCAATGGCAACGCCAACTCCGGTAGCATTGTAAGTTGGCGAGGTTATACTATCAGGATGATGAGGCATTATAAAGATATTAAGTACACTGTCTTGTTGCAGGCCATATTTTTCGAAAACCCTTTGATCATATAGGTTTCGGTTTTTACCTCTATGAATGTAATAGAATAATGCATCATCGAAGTGATCGTAGATACCCTTGTGCTCAGGATAGTCCGGATGACTCGTCAGATTCAGTTTGTATCGTGTAGGTATGGTTGGCATTTTACGGTCGGAGGGGAGCCAAGAGGGATTGTTATCTTTTAAATCATTATTGGCACTTGACAACCAGCCCATTGCAAAACGTTGTGCTTCATTACCGTAGTAGTTGCTGGCACTATCTGAAGTATTCATAAAGTGAATATTCACTCTGATCTCTCTGATTGGGAAGTGGTCAAGATAATTAGTGTCCGGCACATAATCGGCCCAAGTCCCGCAGGTGGAACTACCAAAACCCACTAAAACAGGTGATTGGCTATTGTTTGTTTCGCTATTGGTTCGTACCGGGGAAGTTGGATGTACGTCTTTAACCTCAGCATAACGCCTGTAGGTTTGAGGGGTACAGGCTTGAAAAATGCTAAGGAACAACAAAAAAAATAGATACTTACGCATAAACACTGAGGTGAATAAGTCTTTATCAGAGAAGGTAAGTATTCTTGATCGTTCTGTAAAGTAAACGGTGAAGGTTTACCAGCCTCCACCTGCTCCGCCACCGCCAAAACC
>JABSSK010000658.1 GCA_013214265.1 Saprospiraceae bacterium
TTCTGGTCATCCTAACAGAGTAAAACTCTGGTAATTTTGCCACTGAAGAAGTTCATTTTATTGTCGGTTCCTACCACATTGCGGACATTAGCTGTTAGTCGTCAAGAATTGATTCGGATTAGGTTTTGTATTGATAACTAACCATAGTCTCTTGTTAGCTCGCTTTAAATACTAATATTTTCGACATGAAGCTCTATAGGAGTTTCATTTAGTAAATCAAAAGTAAAACTTGCCTGTACATATGCCCTAAAGGCAAATGAAATTTTAGCAACTTGATTGATATTATCTTTTTCAACTTCACAATATGATGAGATAGACTCAATTTCAGTTTTGTACTGATTATATTCATTTATATCAATAGTAATTTCCAACGTAACTCCAGTTGCAATAAATTGACAACTTACATAGGCTTCACGGTCTGAAATTTTGCTAATATTATTAATTTCAGTGTCGTCGACGAGATCATAATTATTGCCCTCAATATCCAGTACAGGTGTTAACTTATCTTTAAATAAACTAGTAGAAAAAATTTCGCTAAGACCTTCGTTGTCGAGGTTTTGTAAATGTTCAATAGTTTGCTCCATTAAGAAGTCATCGAACTCATAGCTTAATTTTTGTCGGTCAACAATATGCTCATCTTTATCAACTTGAGTATTTACAAAATCATAAATGTTTAGAAAAGGAATTATATTCGCTGAAATTCCGTTTTGCTGTATATCTTTTTGCAAATCAGGATGAATAACCAACTTGCCCTTTTCTTTTGAAAAAAAATCATGTTTATTGGCTGTTATAAATGCAATATCACCATCAATATTGTTATCTTTAAGGTGTTCCAAAAATGAAAGCCATATCAATGCATCCCTATAGCCTTTTTCTTGCCCTGAAAATGGCTTAATAGATTTCAACGCTCTACTTACCAATTGTTTATGAGGAATACCTTCATAATTTATTTTTTCAATCCATTCAACACGATCAGAGATAATAGAGTCCAAACTATAGCCTGAGATATTTAAATTACTTTCATTAAACTGCAACTTTGAGGAGCTTACTTTTTGGGCTAAATTAATATGTCGCTTTATTTCATTTAAAGATTCATTAAGCTCTCTATTTCTAATGTTTTCAACTTCTTCTACTACGAGATCAGAGAGAAGCAGTTCTTCCGTCTCGTTATTTAAATATCTAAATAACAATTTGAAATTCGGATTGCTTGCAAACCAATTATTATAAAATACATTGGTATCTAAAAAGACTTTCAAATTATCACCTTGCTATGAAGTTATGCGACCGCGAGCTAACAGCATTATTATGAGGAAAAACTCCTTCTTTCTACAAGATGGAGTTAATCGTCAATAATTTATAAGAATGCGAGATTACGTGATTGTTGACTGTAGATCAATTAGTTAAAAATAACAAATCAACTGTTCGATGTGTGAAAGGAGGAAATATCCGCTCTTTCTTGTAGAAAGAAAGAATCACAGCTTACTGTATAGGAACACACTAACAATAAAATATATATTCATTAGAAAATATATGGAAAAAACTTTAACTCTAATGTCTCCAAAGCGAACTAAGAAGTCCTTTGGATAAAATCACAGAACATTAAAATTGAATTTGATAAATTTAACATCAAAAGGTCAGT
>JABSSK010000659.1 GCA_013214265.1 Saprospiraceae bacterium
CAATCGGTGTACTGTGATCCTCATGCAATAAAACTTTCAAACCATTATCAAGCGTGTAGCGATCAAAATCAATGGTTTTCATTTGCGCAAAAAGGGAAGAAACCCCCATACACAGCACGAGCAAAAAGACAGATTTTCTTAGCATTTGTATTTGCTTATGATGTTAGTGAAAAGACATATTGTTCACCCTGCACCAAAATGGTTCTAGGGTATTCTATAAAATGAATGTTTGTATTGTTATTACACCAGAAGAGACAGTTGGTAAGTTGGCTTGGCCGTAATATTAAAAAAGTAATACGGACTGAGAAAGATTTTCTATGAAGGTATTTATTTTTCAGTCCAGTTATGACGTTTAGACTACCAATAGAAAAAAAAATGATTGTAACGCGAATAATTTGGGAATAAAAGTGACCATTCCAAGGCCTACCTTATTCAAGAGTAGATTACTTATTGGTCAAGCCAATACCAGAAGCATAAATCAGACTACTTTGTCCGCACAATAAGAGCTGGCAAATGCATCTGGTTTCGCTTTAAACTCAAAACCCATGCCCAGGATATATCCCATTGCTTCTTTAAGCGCAACATTGGACTGAAAATGAGGATCCGTATTAATATCAGCATGAACTTCTAGTGCCACCTCATAGGTATCCAATAAATCGCATAATGCGTAAGCCACCTCAATCGATTTACTTACTTCGGTGATCATTCTTTCCCGCAAGCTCATTCGTTGGGTCATACGATCATTATGGATGAACATAAACCCACCTTTTTTCTCGCGCAAAAAAACAATAACCGTAGCAAATTCTATTACACCTCCTCTGACCTGAGAGTCGGTACCTATGCATACTTTCAGTTTGTGGCCAGCGTCGAGTTCTCTATTTATCGCTTGTTCGACAGCATCTTGAATAGGGAGTTCTATGCGCTGGCCATTAAGTCTTCGCCATTTCATAAACAGGGTGTATTTATTTGTTTAAAACTAATCAATTGAGTCGGAACATAGTCTTTCACTAAAGGACTTTAGCCAAAATTAATATTGACTTAACGCCATATACCGAGGTATTGTAATTCAATTTCTGAACATTGATACATATTTCTTAAGGATCATACTTATAAAACATACAAATAGTTCTGAATTTTATGTCTTTTTTACGACAACTTTTCTTTCTCTGATTTGTCAACAAAGGCATGGGATCTGAAATCAATATTGTTTGGTTGAAACGCGACCTGCGATTGCGTGATCATGCACCTTTGGAGTTGGCTAGTCAGCGCAAGGTTTCATTACTTATTTTATACATATTCGAGCCGGAGCTGATACACCACCCTGACTACGATATTAGGCACTGGCGATTTGTGTGGCAAAGCATTCAAGATTTGAATAAGCAGTTGGCAGCAATGGGGCAGCGAGTACATGTTCAATACGGAAATGCATTAGATATTTTTAAAAAGCTAAGTGCTTTACACATCATCAATACGGTATTTAGTCATCAGGAAATTGGTGTACAAACCACATTTCAGCGTGATCAGGTTGTGGGAGAATGGTTTCATGAATCCAATATTAAGTGGCACGAAACGCCACATTCTGCTGTGATCCGTGGCTTAAAATCGAGAAAAAACTGGAAGAGTCACTGGCAAAAGAT
>JABSSK010000066.1 GCA_013214265.1 Saprospiraceae bacterium
ACTTACAGGAGGATCAAGTGCTATTCCCATCCCAACAAGTATCAAAATTGGAGGGCAGTAAATATTTCGCTAAAAAATTTATGGCCCAATACGGTATTCCAACGGCAGCTTACCGAGAATTCACCTCAGATTCGCTACAAGAAGGCTTGGCATATCTCGACCAACAACCCACACCCATTGTACTCAAGGCTGATGGCTTAGCTGCAGGAAAAGGTGTTCTAATCCTAAATGATCGCGAAGAGGCCAAAGCCGAGTTTAAAGCTATGCTTGATGGAAAATTTGGAGCAGCTAGCGCAAAGGTAGTCGTAGAAGAATTCTTGTCCGGTATTGAATTTTCTGTATTTGTACTAACCGATGGAGAATCATACCAAGTTCTACCCATAGCTAAAGATTATAAAAGAATTGGCGAGGGCGATACTGGTTTGAATACAGGTGGAATGGGCGCTGTTTCTCCTGTCCCATTTGTAACCCCCGATATAAAGGAAAAAGTTATTACCCGCATTGTTGAGCCAACTATCAAAGGTATTCAAGAACAGGGCTTTGCCTATAAAGGATTTGTGTTTCTGGGTCTAATCCTAGTAGAAGGGGAGCCTTTTGTCATTGAATATAACTGCCGAATGGGTGACCCAGAAACAGAGGTCGTATTCCCGCGTTTACAAAACGATCTGGTGGCCTTACTCGAATCCCTCAACAAAGGGAATCTCGATCAATTTACCATTCAAGAAGATCCAAGGACAGCTGCAGCTGTTATTTTAGTTTCAGGTGGGTACCCTGGGGCCTACGAAAAAGGAAAAACAATTAAACATATTCCAACCAACAGCAACAGCTTGATATTCCATGCCGGTACGCGTGTCGAACAAGATAGTGTACGCACCAATGGTGGGCGAGTTATTGCCATAACCTCACTCCAACAAAACCTGCAAGATGCGCTGGAACAATCTAATTCTTGGGCAGAAAAAATCCAGTTTGATGGTAAGTATTTTCGTACCGATATTGGTTTTGATCTGAAGTAAAGGTGTACGCTGGATATGTACACCACCACACACATCAAACAAATTTTGTCTCCACTAATCGTACAATCGATTGGGGATAGCAAATATTGGGTGGAATATATCACTATCGATAGCCGACAGATCATTCAGCCTACACAGTCGTTATTTATTGCATTACAAGGGCAACGTACCAATGGCCATAACTTTATTGCCCAAGCTTACGACATAGGCGTTCGCGTTTTCCTTGTCGATACCACTATACATTCACCAGGAGCAGATGCCGTAATAATTACTGTACGCGATTGTCTTAATGCTTTACACCTGTTGGTAGAGCACCACCGTAATGCTTTCGCATATCCAATTATTGGTATTACTGGCAGCAATGGAAAAACCATAGTAAAAGAGTGGCTAGCCGAATTGTTAGGACCCATTCATCATATTGTGCGAAGTCCTAAAAGTTACAATTCCCAAATAGGTGTTCCATTATCCGTATGGCGTATGAATGATCAACATACCTTGGGCCTATTTGAAGCTGGGCTGTCAACTACCGGAGAAATGGAGAAGTTACAGCGGCTAATACAACCTACCATTGGGGTCTTTACAGTATTGGGGTCAGCACACGATGAAGGCTTCCCCTCCCGATCCATAAAAGCAGCAGAAAAATTTCTACTGTTCCAGCATTGTAAATGGATTGTCCATTCAGCGGATGATGACGAGATCGTACAATTATCTGATCACCTACCAGCCAAAAGCTTTACCTGGTCACAAACAGGGAAAAAAGCCAATGTTCAAGTAATCAAGGTGCAACCACAAAATGTATCTACGCGCGTGGTGCTTAACTTTCGTGAAAAAGACTACACTGTGACGGTTCCTTTTATGGATCAAGCGTCACTCGAAAATTTCTTTTCTTGCTGGTGTACTTTAGCAGTACTAGACTGTATCCATAGCGTTCCTGTTGAACGATTTGCCCACCTTAACCAACTACCGTTGCGTCTTGAATTACGCCATGGCATTTACCAGTCAAAGATTATTAATGATAGCTATAATAATGACTTAACCGGACTTGAGGTAGCGCTACAGTTTTTGGTTCAGCAAAGTCGTATAGAGAACAGAACACTGATCCTATCCGATATGGAACAGTCAGGGCTTGCCCCCAAGGCACTCCAAAAGGCAATAGTAGATGCACTTAATGCCTACCCTATTCGTCGTTTTATTGGGGTCGGACCGCAAATGGCCATGGTCGCTAAGGCTTTACCTCATAATATGATCACCGAAAACTATGCTAATACCAATGCTCTGCTTGCTGATTTACAGGGAAGTTCATTTTATAAAGCATTTATTCTGATTAAAGGAGCTCGGTCATTTGGGTTTGAGGAAGTCAGCGAACGCCTTTCCCTACAAGTCCATCAAACTCATTTACAAGTAAACTTGAGTGCCTTGAGCTATAACCTTTCTGTTTTTCATAAAAAACTGGATCCGTCAACAAAAATAATGGTGATGGTAAAAGCGGCTGCTTATGGTGCTGGTAGTGAATCCATTGCTCGATGGTTGGAAACCCAAGGCGTAGATTACCTAAGTGTAGCTTATGCGGATGAAGGTGTTGCCCTGAGACAGGCAGGTATTACTTTGCCCATTTTAGTATTGAACCCAGAAGAAGCCTCTTTTGGAACACTAGTACGTTACAATCTGGAACCTGAGGTATACAGCTTTGTACAAGGGGAAGCACTACACCGTTTTCTGGATTTTAGCGGTTGCAATATGAAAATTCATCTCAACCTTGATACTGGTATGCATCGCCTGGGGTTTGGACCTGCAGACTGGCCCCAACTATTTCAACAAATAAAAGCTTGGAAGAACTTTCATATTGCTTCCGTGTTTACCCATCTGGCAGCTAGTGACGATGCCAATCATGACCGCTTTACAACGGATCAGGTTACTACTTTCAAAGCGGCTTTCACAACCATTTGTACGATTTTAGGTAGAAAGCCTATGGCCCACGTTCTGAATTCCAGCGGGATCACTAGATTCCCACAATACCAGATGGATATGGTACGTTTGGGGATTGGAATATATGGCTGCGGCGGCCCTGAAAACGAATTGAAAACAGTACTTTCATTTCGTGCGACGGTTTCCCAGATCAAATATATCCCCGCAGGGGAATCTATAGGATACGGTCGATATGGCCGTTCAGATTTGGTTCGAAAAATAGCAACCATCAGTGTAGGTTATGCAGACGGGCTGCCAAGAGCAACTGGAAATCAAAAATTCTCCGTTTGTATCCGTGAGAAGAGATTTCCTGTAGTAGGTCAAGTTTGTATGGATATGTGCATGGTGGATATCACCAATGCAGATGACATCCAAGTAGGTGATTCCGTTACTATTTTTGGTGAAAATCCTCGTGTTGAAGAAATGGCGCAGATTTTGCACACCATCCCTTATGAAATTTTCACAGGAATTTCCCCGCGCGTACAACGTATTTACATTCAGGAATAAAACAAAGTCAGTAGTATAACCCAGAATTACTAATTTTATGCTGCCCTAAATAATTGAATATACCATGGCACAAAAACAAGTACTTTTTATTTCTCTTTGTCTCATCCTTTGTTTTCAAGCTGCTTTCGCACAAAATAAAACTAAGGATCCCGTTTTGTTTACCGTAGCAGATAAAGATGTTCACGTTTCGGAGTTCTCCTATATCTACTCGAAAACTAATGGCAACGAAGCCAGTTATAACAGAGCTTCACTGGAGGAGTACCTCGATCTTTATGTAAAATTCAAGTTGAAGGTCCAAAAAGCAAGAGACTTGAAACTGGACACCATACAACAACTTCAAAAAGAACTTGAAGGCTATCGTCGTCAGTTAGCAGACTCATACCTTATCAATAAGGAAGTTACCGAGCGTTTAGTGAAAGCGGCCTATGAGCGTTCCAAGACGGATATTGATTTACATCACATTGTGATCGGTCTTCCTGCCAACGCGACACCTGCTGACACTCTGGTTTCTTACAACACGGCAATGCAATTAAAGGACAGACTAGATAACGGTGCTGACTTTGGAACAATCGCTGGTGAATTTAGTGCAGATAATTCAGCAAAAGAAAATGGAGGTCATATTGGTTTTGTGAATGTTCTTTTCCCAAAAGGATTCCACAAATTTGAGGCTGTAGCGTATAGCTTACCATTAAACACCATTAGCAAACCGGTAAGAACGCCTGCTGGATATCACCTAGTGAAAGTCACAGACACCCGACCGGCCCGCGGAGAAATTGAAGCTGCCCATATCCTTATCCGAAAAACGGAAGCAAATGCAGAAGCTATCGCCAAGGATATTTACCGCCAATTGAATGAAGGAGCTAATTTTGAGGAACTAGCCAGAAATAACTCTAATGATAAACAAACCGCATCCAAGGGCGGATATATTGGGTTCTTCGGTATTAATCAGTTTGAGCCAGCCTTTGAAAATGCTGCCTTTGCTATTGCTCAGGATGGAGCCTACAGCACACCTATCCAATCCAGTGTGGGATGGCATATCATTAAACGCCTTAGCAAAAAGGCTATGGAACCTTACGCCCAAGCTAAGACTCGCCTCGAAGAACAAATCAAAAAAGATGATCGCTATGGTCTAGCACAAGAAGCTATGATCAGTCAAATTCAGGAAAATGCCAACTTTACGGAATACGAACCGGTACTGAGTCAGTTCAAGACCACCCAAAACGACACGCTTTTCACCTTCCGTTGGAAGCAGCCTGCAGAGTCGTCAACAGAAGTACTTTTCACTTTAGGTCAGGACCGATTCACCATTGGTGATTTTTCAAACTTTTTGGCACAGAATACACGCAAACGGATGCAGCTTGGCCGAAACACAGCCATTAGCCAAGGCATTGACCAACTCTATGCCGACTTTGTAGAAGAACAAACACTCCGGTTTGAAGAAAAGCAACTAGAAGCAAAATACCCGGAATTTAAATCTCTCATGCGGGAGTACCGCGAAGGTATCCTTCTTTTTGAAGTAACGAAAATGCAAGTTTGGGATAAAGCAGCCCAAGATAGCTCAGGACTAGTTTCCTTCTTCAGTACAGTAGCTGATAAGTATCAATGGGACACTCGGGCAGTCGTTTCTGAGTATACGATCGACATGACAAATAAAAATCAGATCAATGCCATCCGAGAGTATGCAGCTGGACACGCTGCCGACGCCGTTCGCCAGCGCTTTAATAGTGCCATAACTGGATATCGTTCCCTGACAATCGAGC
Source organism: Saprospiraceae bacterium (assembly GCA_013214265.1). GTDB lineage: Bacteria > Bacteroidota > Bacteroidia > Chitinophagales > Saprospiraceae > DT-110. Next base: position 5,246 of record JABSSK010000066.1, read on the forward strand.
GCGGTAAGAGTCCTGAAGCCAGTGCGCTTAAAATGTGGGACATCAATTCACTCACAACCACCAAACTTGACCGCAATAAGAATCAGTACAGCTTTATGAAAGTGGAAGAAATTCTGGAACCTTCACCCAAAAAACTGAATGAAGCCAGAGGTTATGTCATTGCTGACTATCAGGACAAACTGGAAAAAGAGTGGGTCAATAACTTACGAGAAGAGTACAAAATAAACATTAACCGTAAGGTATTTGAAAGTCTGGTAAAGGGCGATTAAAAAATACTACCTTTGCCGACTCTAATCAGAGGGAATATGAAAAAGGGGTTCTTATTATTAGTATGGCTTACTATTAGCCTATTTTCCTGCCAGAACAATGGAAGTATTAGGCAAGGTTCTGACCGTCTTTTAGCGGAAGTGAAGAACCGAAAGCTTTACTTGTCCGAATTAGAAGGCATGTTTCCTCTAGGAACAACCCCTACCGATAGTACACTCATTATCAACGCTTATGTTAATCGGTGGGTGAAGGAAGCACTTATCCTCAACGAAGCAGAGCGGAATTTACCCTCAGATTTGAATATTGACCAACTGGTTAGGGACTATCGTGCTTCCTTACTCAGAAATACCTACGAACAAGTTTTGGTTGAAGAACTCCTGGACTCTATTGTTGCCGATGATGAACTTCGACGGTTTTATCAAAAAAACAAGGAGCAATACGAGCTGCAAACACCAATTGCCAAATGCCATTTCCTGAAAGTTCCATTACCTGTTCCGGAATTAGACAGCGTACTTTCCTGGTGGTCGAAACTCGAAGAGCCTGGTATTTTGAATAAGCTCAACAACTATGCTAATGACTATGCCCAAGCCTATGAGCTTCGGGATAGCAGTTGGATACGTATTGAGCAATTGGCATTGGAACTACCAGAAGGAACCCTAACGCCAGAAAATGCTGTTTACAAAAAGGATGCTATTCAGGAAGATGGTACATTCCAGTATTTCCTCAGAGTATACGAAGTAAAGAATCGCGCCGAAATCGCGCCTCTGGCCTACATCGAAGACCAGGCCAGAAAAGTTATCCTACACTCCCGAAAGATCAAAATACTAAAGGAAAAAAGAGATGACTTGTACGATCTGGAGATGCGAAAAAATAACATTAAAGTTTATACTCAATAGAGAAATAAAATGTCCATAAAGGCTGTTTGCCTCTTTTCACGAACGGGAAACAACCTATTAACGTAAAATTCCGTCTTTAGAAAAAAATTAATCATGAGATATATAGCGACAGTAATTCTGATTTTTGTTGGCCTTGCAACACAAGCACAACAACAAATTATCGATAAAGTCGTGGCGACAATTGGTAGTGAATTGGTATTGCTTTCCGAAGTAGAAGAACAACATGCACTCTCCTTAGCACAACGTGGAACGCTTCCTGAAGATGCCAGATGTAGAATCGTTGAACAGCTAATGGCTAATAAACTGCTCATTAATCAAGCTGTTTTGGATAGCGTGGAAGTCTCAGAGGATGAAGTGGAGACCCAATTGGATGCTCGTATTGAGCAAATCCTGAGTTATATGAATGGTGATATCGAGCAATTCGAAACCTATTATGGTCAGTCGATAGGAGCAGTAAAAGAACAATTTCGTCGGGATTTACGTAACCAACTGCTTTCGGAACGAATGCGATCACAAATCATGGCCGATGTCAAAGTTACCCCCTCTGAAGTAAAATCATTCTACTCCAGTATTACTGTTGATAGCCTGCCGTATTTCAGTTCTGAAGTCGAGATTAGCGAAATTGTTATGCGGCCTAAAACCAACGAAGCAGAACGAAATAAGATGATTACCAAATTAGAGGACATCAAAGCGCAAATCGAAAATGGCACTTCGGATTTCCCTTCCATGGCTCAGAAGTTTTCGGAAGATGGATCTGCACGATTAGGAGGTGATCTTGGATGGGCAAGTCGTGGAAAGTTCGTTCCTGAATTTGAAGCTGCCGCCTACAAACTTAAAGATAATGAGATTTCAGATGTGGTTACAACCGAATTCGGTTTTCACCTCATACAAATGTTAGGTCGTAGAGGTAATGCGATTAATGTCAGACATATTCTTCTGCGCCCACGCCCTTCCGATAATGATCTGGAATTAGCTGAACGCAAACTTGATTCCATTCGCACCCTCATAATGGATGATAGCATAAGTTTTTCCGTTGCCGTTAAAACGTACTCTTTCGAAGATATTCAAAGCTATAACAATGACGGCCGTATGGTTAACTCCGTTACTGGTAATACATTTTTTGAAGTAGGTGACCTTGACCCAGACGTTTATTTTACTATTGATACGATGGAGGTAGGCAGCATGTCAAAGCCGTTTCGCTTCCGCCAGCAGGATGAATACTTCTTCCGTTTGGTGCGCTTGGAGTCACGCACCCAACCACACACAGCTAACTTAGCCGCTGATTATTCAAAGATTCAAAAAGCAGCCATCGAATCGAAAAGAAACGAATTCATAAACAATTGGATTGAGAACCGAATCGACGACACCTTCATTCAGGTGGATACCCGGTATAATGGTTGCCTTAACCTCGACCTTTGGCGTAAGGCCAGAGAAATACGCCCGTAAATACATTCATAACTGTATTACGCAAAAAGGGCTATTTGAATCATCAAATAGCCCTTTTTGCGTAATATGGATATACCTCAATCCATGCTATATCTTTGGATCCAACGATTTTAATTCGTCTGGCGTCAATGCATATTCTTGCGAGAATACGGACATCCTTGGATAGAAAAGAATGAACATCCCAAAACCAAGCAAAAAGAACAATAAGAAATTCATTTTCCCGGTAAGCATGGCTGAAATGAGTATCAATAAATTCGCACCCTCAATTAAAGCACTTCGAATAATGACTCTATTCTTATAATGGGCGAGTTTTGCTGAAAGCCCTTTCCGCTGACTTGCTTTCTCCGCCAACATTTTATTAATGGTATACGCTGTAAATACAGCCCCAATTAATGAAAGAGGAACGATATAGTCCAGACTGGGTATTTCCGACGCCTCTGCTGCCCCTTCGGAAGTTACCCAATAAACAACTACTAACGCCAAGACAATCTGCCCCATTGCTAGCGCACCATAAATTATCCAGATTTGACGAAATTCACTATTCATATGTTTATACTGCTGATACTACAACTGATTTAGTGAATGCCATTCATCCATTTCCGTAGGGTAGGTACCATCAACAGCAATAGGAATGCTGCACCAAAAACTACCATTACACCCCAAGTAAGGTAAGTACTGCTATATTGATTGAGGGATTCCATCATGCTCAATTCGCCTCCACCACTAGAGCTACTTTCCGTCAGTTTGCCTATCTGACCTGCCATCGAGTTAGCTAATGAGATGGATAAGAACCATGCGCCCATGACAAACCCAACAATCTTTCCGGGTGATAATTTAGTTACCATAGATAGTCCCACTGGTGATAAGCTCAACTCCCCTGTGGTATGTAACAAATAGCCAAGAAAAACATAGGCACCAATCCATCATTAGCAAAGAACTTAGCACCAAGCACAATCACCACAAATCCCAAAGCCAATTGGCTTAAACCCAACACGAATTTCATCGGTGTACTCGGTTCACGTTTTGCTTTATTAAGGCGCAGCCAGAGCCATGATAATACTGGCGCAAAAATAATCACAAATAAAGGATTCAAACTCTGAAACTGGCTGGCAGGGATTTCTTGCCCCATCACCATACGGTCCACGTTACGCTCCGCAAAAAGAGTAAGTGATGATCCTGCCTGTTCAAAAAGGGCCCAAAAGACAGCATGGAAAAAGAAAAGTACGGCTACTACCAACAGTCGTTGGCCTTCCGCTTTATCTTTTGCCGTAAAGGCATAATAAACAAAGTAACCCAAGATAGCCAAGCTAGCTACTGACAATACGCTAGATAAAACGGTATCTAAATCCAGAAAGAAGATAACGATCGGTAAGAAAAGTAAAGACCCTAGATATACCACGTTGTTCTGGCTCAACCCAGCAAACCATGGTTTACAAGCAGCCTCCGGATCAGGTGCCAGACCTTTATCCTCAAAGCGATTGTCCTTAATAGCTGACCAAAATACAATCAGCCCGAAAATCATCCCAATACCGGCCAGACCAAAACCTAAGTGCCAATTGATACGTTCCGCAACGTATCCACAAGTCAGGGTAGCCAATAAGGAACCTACATTTACCCCCATATAAAAAATGGAGAATGCAGCATCCTTTCTGGAGTCATCTTTAGCATAAAACTCGCCCAAAAAACTGGAAATATTAGGCTTGAAATAACCGTTCCCCACAATGATTAGGGAGAGTCCCAAATAAAAGATAAGTACTATTTCTTCTAATGCTGGAATCCCAGCAAGAGCAAGCGTAAAATGCCCTAAAGCCATCAGGGCTCCACCCCATAGGATAGCTTTCCTGAAACCAAATACCTTATCTGCTACCAGCCCACCCAGAACCGGAAATAAGTAAACCATAGCTGTGTAAGCGCCATAAATACCAATAGCTTTCGTACGAGCAATATCATCACCCATATCGATAAACAATACTTTTGCCATGTATAGTGTAAGAATGGCACGCATCCCATAGTAAGAAAAACGTTCCCACATTTCAGCAAAAAAAAGGGTAAATAACGCTCGGGGATGAATATCCCTGTTCGTACGGATAATGATAGGGACCCATATCAATACAAAAGCCAAACCAATAATGAGCAAGGTTAATGCCAATTCAAACTGCATATCTTTCGTTTGTGATTTTCAAGATTTATAATTCCCCAATCATCTATTGGGTAGTATACCCTAGGAGCTAACCACTTTTAAATAGGGAAGACCCTAAGCGGTTGTATCTTCCGCACCATGTGTTAGCCTTTTTAGAGGTTTTAGCATCAATAAAACAATAATGCCTACCAAAGTGCAAAAAATGGCAATCCCTGTAAAAATTTCAAGCTCCCCAGCGTTTTGTGCATATACCCCAATCATACCCGCTACTCGATTACCCAGTCCAGTGGCCGCAAAATATGCACCCATCATAAAGGAAGCATACTTTATTGGTGCCAGCTTAGTAATAAATGATAAGGCAACCGGCGAAGCACATAATTCACCAATCGTATGAAATAAATATGCCAGAACTAACCAATACATAGCTGCCGCCCCTGAGTTTTCGTATTGTACGGAAGCTGCAGTCATGAATAAAAAACCCCATCCCATAATCATAACGCCCCAAGCCATTTTGAATAAAGAAGACCCTTCGCGTCCTTTATTTTTCCAACGATACCAAAAATTCGCAACTGCTGTACCTAGGGTTATAATAAAAAACGCATTCACTGACTGGAACCATGATGCCGGAACCTCAAAGCCCATAAGCATACGATCTGTTTTCTGCTCAGCATACAAATTCATAAGGCCTCCAGCTTGCTCAAAAGCGCCCCAGAAAACGATGATCAATAAAAAAGAAAGGAACATAACAACCATTCGGTCCTTCTCAATAGAAGTAAGTGGTCGGTTAAATGCCTCATTATCTACTGAATCGGAAGCGCCTATAAAATCACCTATACCTTTTAGGTACTTTTGCCCCCAAACGTAGACTAATTGTCCGATAAGCATGCCAATTCCAGCCAATCCAAAGCCGTAATGCCAGCCAATTTTTTCTCCTACAAATCCTACTATCAATGCAGACAGGAAAGCACCGATATTGATACCTATATAAAAAATAGTGAAGCCTTTGTCCCTGCGATCATCACCTGACTTATACAGCCCACCCACCATCGTCGAGATATTAGGTTTTAAACAGCCAACCCCTAGTACAATTAGGGCCAATCCTGTATAAAAAGCCGTAACACCCGGTAATGCCAAAGTGCCATGCCCAGCCACTAGTAAAGCTCCACCGAGCATTACCGTTTTACGCTGCCCAAGAAGTCGATCCGCAAGAATACCCCCAGGAATGGATGCCAGATAAACCAACATGGTATACCAACTGTAGAGTACAAATGCTTCCGAATTCGTCCATCCAAAACCAGAGTTATCACCTGATGTTTCCGAGACCAAAAATAAAACCAGAATGGCACGCATCCCATAATAAGAGAACCGTTCCCATAATTCTGTGAAAAAAAGAATGAACAATCCAACGGGATGACCAAGCAGTTGGGGTTGCTTATCAAAGTCGAAAGCCTTAGGCTGACTCATAGTAAATGTCTTTGTTGTTTATAAATGTAATGTGCGTTACCTGTAATCCAAGATGTTGTCCATGTCCTTAGGGCGAAATAAAAGTAATGAATTCCCGAACGACTTCAGTTGTCGCCCGAGAATTCATTTTGAGGTTGGCCTGAAAATAACGCTTTTCTTCCGAATAGAATCAGGAAAGCGGCTTAATATTTTGCCCACAACCCAAGTAAGGCAAGAAATGTCATCTGGATATCATCCCTCCAGCAATAAAGAATCTGGCTGTAAGTTATAAATACCTCCTTTTGCATTCTGAAACTCAACCTGATAGCCTGCATTTTCCGCCATAAAGCGAATGACATCTAAAATTTGTACCCCTTGGGCTCTGGCTTTTTCAATCAAATCGCTTTCCTCCGCTTTTATGACAATAAAGTCTCGTGCATCTTTATTGAGTTGCGTGTAATCTTTTTCGTCAAATACATTGAAAGTACCCTCCGACAAATCATAATAATCAATATCATGTTCGATAGAAATGACCTCCGGATCCGCAGGAATATTTCGTACGATCAACTTTTTTTCATCCGGAGCAATATCGATTTCTAAATTAGTTAGATCATATCCAACCGATACTTTAGCTTGTACCCTAAGAATTGCTTTTTTACGAAAAATCCACCAGTCATATCCGACATAGTCTTTGTAATTATACAGCTCGGAAAAGTACCCTTCTACGGTCACTAACTTAGCTACTGTTTTAATTTTCTCCAAGAGCACCGTGCTATCCACCTCAGACTCCTTTTCCCATCCAAAATTAATCGAACGGGAAACAAATAAACCCAGTGCAAACATGGCGACCAGTAATAAGGTCCAGAATAAAAAACGGAAGGCTTTCATCAGGAGGCTTGACTTTTAAATTAGCGATCTAAAGATATGTACTGGTCTTTAAGGTAGAGGAATACCTTTACATTTACAAAAAGGCTGGCTGTATGAAGGTAACCAGACCACTATGCTCATTTTATTTCCCAAACTGATTCTTTATCAATACGCCGATGTGAGTTCGTGCTTTAAACCTTTATAACCCTTGAGAACAGCTTTAACTGAACCCACTGTGAGGGGTGACTCAAACTGCAAGGGTATACGGTTTTTATCATCTGATACCCATACGTTTACATTGGCACCCTCACTAAATACATTGCCAGCAATTACTTCGGGCGAGAATAACAAGGTATCAAACTTCCCCTGTCCACGAATTCGTTTCTTTTTTGCTTTGCCCTGATAGACGACCTGCAGAGGCCATGTTTTTTTATCAATAAAAATTTTAATCGGAAATGCTTCCCCCTCACTCATCTGAGCAAAATTGAGGTTACGGCTAAAATATATGATCGACAAGATATCATGAATACAGTCTTCAACTGGATATGTCTTCTCTTTAGCTGTTTCTTCAGATTTGCCCCTCAGAGATAAAGCCGTATTGTCGGTACGATCAAATGTAACTTTATCATATAGGCGATATGACCCTTCTTCTACGTCACGCAATGATACGGAAGGCAATAGTGTTTCCTTGTTTAGGTAGCTATGGTATTTGTCGCGTACTTTGAAAAAAGAATCATAACTCTTATAGGTAGAACCTATTGCACTGATTTTATATTCCCCATCAACCTCTTCTACCTGGAAAGTGACTTCACCTGCTGATACCCAAACAAATTTCCAATTGTAATACATTTTATACGTAAGGGTTTCGCCCGGATCAAATGCGAAATTATCAATCGTACAGGATTCGCCCGACACCAGATTTTCTGTATCCAAAACAGGTGCACGATTATAACTAAATTTCCAAGGGGTACTACCAATAACCAACACGGTAAAGGCCCATCCTAGGATACTGATTTGGAAAAGGTTATTTGCCATCTTCTTTGGGTTTTATCAAATTCAGTCGTATTACCGTTATCAAACCTAATACCCCAGGCACCAACAGATTGATGAGAAACAGGCCATATGATGCTGTTAAAATACTCCATTCATTTGCATCAAATACCCCCCATACAAAAATTGCGATCTCTCCTCGGGCCAATAAACCCAGCACCGGAGGTAGTGGAATGCTGGTTTGAATAAGAAAAATAAGTGCAATTCCACACCATGCAATCCCATAATTCAAATCTATGCCTGTTAAGCGTAGCATGCAATAGTATTGCGTACAATAAATACCATAACGAACAGAAGCAAAAGCAGCTGCCCGCATAAAGTGTCGTGGTTGATAAGTGTGTAGTACATTTAAGGAATGCTCAATCCACTTTAATCGTTGTATCCAAGCTAGTCTTTTAACAAACGATAACAGTTTAGGTAGTATAAAACCCATTAACCCCAGAAATAAGGTCCCTGATATACCAACTCCTGCCACCCATTTCATCTGGTTTGTGGGCAGTTCAACTATCCGAGGCAAGAACAAAAGTGCACCTAACCATCCAAATCCGAGTACAACAATTAACTGAACATAATGCGCAGCTAGGGTTGCAGTAAACACCTTTCCTTTATCAGATCGCCCTGTAGCTATAATACGTCCCAGATAATCACCCAACCGATTTGGCGTGAATAATGAAAATGTTATTCCTGCCAAAACGGCTCTGAAGTGTTGCCAACTGTTCAATACTGAAAAAGAACGCGTAAAGCACTGCCACTTTAAGCTTTCGAACCACCAGTTAAAAGGCATCAAAATAACCGTCAAGAACAACCAGTACAGATCACGGGAATCAAGTTGCTTACGGAAGTGAATATACAATATGTCCAAATCTTGCCCTTCGATACGCTGCCGATAAATCACCCATCCAAAAGCCATAACTAACAACACTTTGATCAAGTAATCAAGTACTTTTAGGCTATGTAACTTTTGTGTCTTAGTAGGTGTAAACTCCATATCAGACAAAACAATACGTTTCAAAAAATTTGTTGGAAATAAGGAAACCCTTAATTTAAGGCCCTATGAGTACACCCAAAGCTTCTTATCGCATTCTCGGGATCGACCCAGGGACTAATTTACTAGGTTATGCCATTCTCGAAGTAGAAGGTAAAAACCTACGACCAATCGATATTGGTGTTGTATACATGAAACACTAGGAACAACATGAGTACAAGTTAAAAAAGATCTTTGAACGGCTCCAGTCGATCATAACCACATACCAACCTGACGAAATGGCAATTGAAGCTCCATTCTTTGGAAAAAACCCACAGTCGATGCTAAAGCTGGGGCGAGCCCAAGGCGTTGCGATTGCGGCTGCGATGACTCAAGGGCTTACCGTTAACGAATACTCTCCTAAGAAAATTAAAGTTTCGATCACTGGTAATGGTAATGCTTCCAAGGAACAAGTAGCAGCCATGCTGGCATCTATCTTACACGTCACTTTAGAGAATCAATATTTGGACGCTACTGATGCTTTAGCTGTTGCCCTTTGCCACCATTACCAGTCAGGGTCCTTATTATCAGGTAAGAAAAAATATACCGACTGGTCTTCATTTATCAAGGACAATCCCGATCGAAAGGCTTAAATATGGCGACCCACCGCACTGGCTAGTGCCGTCATTTCTTCCGCACTCATCTCAACAGGTGGTTTCCCAAAGCTTAAGTCGGAAATGGAATGTATAGGCATAAGGTGAACATGTGCATGTGGAACTTCTAACCCGATCACAGCTACGCCTATGCGTTCGCACGGCACAACTGCCTCCAAAGCCTTAGCTACTTTTTTGGCATAAACCATTAACCCTGCCAGTAACTCATCAGGTAAGTCGAAAATATAGTCCACTTCTTCTTTAGGAATTACTAAAGTATGCCCTTTTGACATGGGGCGAATATCCAGAAAAGCATAGTACTGGTCATCTTCGGCAATCTTGAATGAGGGAATATCGCCACGTACAATTTTGGTGAAAATACTAGCCATAAATCATTGAATTTACCTTAAAAATAAACAAGGTTATCCAGCTTACCGAATGCTGAATAACCTTGCACATAGAACATCCGGATTTCAGACCTCTAGATGCCTATGTTAACGACTTCGAACTCCATATTTCCACGAGGTGTTTCAACAACAGCTAATTCACCTACTTTCTTACCTAATAGACCCTGGCCCATAGGAGAACTAACAGAAATTTTCTTCGCCTTAAGATCAGCAACTGACTCCGATACCAACTGATATGTGATTTCCTTCTTGTTTTTCTTGTTTCGAATGGTCACTTTTGATAAAACAGTAACCTTAGAAATATCAATTTCTGATTGGTCCAGAATACGAGCATTCGCAATCTTTTTCTCCAGCTCACTAATGCGCATTTCCAGCATACCCTGTGCATCTTTAGCTGCATCATATTCTGCATTCTCAGAAAGGTCACCTTTTTCTCGTGCCTCTGCTATCGCTTTTGCCGCCTCAGATCGCCCATCGGTCTTCATTTCGTCAAGTTCGGCCTTCAACCGGGAGTAATCTTCCTGGGTCATATAATCATAACCAGCCATAATATTTGGTTTTTTTCAAAAAATGAGTCAAGTGTGATCTCTAAAACCAGATGCCATCTACGCTGGTCTCAAAGAATAAATATATATAAACTTAATGTTTGTAGCCCCCAAACTGTTGTTCATAAATAGCAACCAACTGATCTATTAGATGCTATATATGCGTATCCAACCACTTTGAGGAAAGATAAAATCATCGCGGAGTTATCATCAGATGGCCGCGCACGCAAAAAAACGAGAACGTTTTCACCAATGATGAAAACGTCCTCGCCTTTATACAAATATAGGACTTTTTGCACCAGAAGTGCAAAACTTTGATGAGTTACAGAGCAAAGCGTAGTGAGATGTTGTGGGTTCCGTTATAAATCCGGGTCGATCGATAGGCATAATCGAAACCTACTCGCGTTTTTTTGTTTTCCTTACTCAAAGGAAAATCAACCGAAGCACCCGCACTCAAGCCACTATAGAGTGGCTGGGCAGAATCATCTTCTGACCCTAAATCATACTTATACGCTCCTCTAATCTTGAACTGTTCGTTTAGGGCATACTCCAACCCAGCACCTAGTTGGTCACGCGAAAAAGAATGAGAAGTAAAATTACCCATTAAGGTGATCCTATTCTTTTCGAATGGATATAAGTCATATGCTAATCCAATATTTAACATTGAAGGCATACTAAACTCAGCTGATCGCTGACTATATGTAAGTTCGTATGTACCTACATTTG
>JABSSK010000660.1 GCA_013214265.1 Saprospiraceae bacterium
ACTTCCTGCACCGATAGTAGATCGCTTTCCTATCTTTATTCCTGGTATAATGGTGGCTCCAGCTCCAATTAAAGTATCTGATCCTACAGTTACTCCTCCACATAGGGTTACCCCAGGTCCAATATGTACATAATCTCCGATAAAGCTATCATGATCAACCGATGAAGAGGTATTTATTATAACATGTACACCAACAGTAACATCAGAATTTATAACAGCTCCTCCCAGTACAACTGTACCTTTACCAAGCACAGTATTAGCGGAAACTATGGCTCGAGGATGAATCACTTCATAATAACTATGCTCAATGGATTCTGCAATATGCCGCCGAACAGTATTATTACCTATCCCAACAACCCACTTCCCTTTAAAAGAACGACTATCCGCTATTGAACCTAATCGTTCCACCTTCCCTAATCCTAAAGATTTTTTATGGGGATCATCATCAAAAAAACCGAGAACAGGTATAGATAATTCGATTAGCGAATCAAGAATAACCTTGGCATGCCCACCTCCACCTAGAATGTACCAATCACTCATGGCTGCCAGTAAATTTTTCCATGGTTGTAACTTTATCCGAGTTGATATCGCTTGCCTTAAAAACCTTAATAATAGTATGGAAAAGAATTTTAAGATCAAGCCAAAAGGATTGATGGTCTACGTACCATACATCATAGGCAAATTTCTGCACCCAGCTGATCGCATTACGCCCATTCACCTGTGCCCACCCCGTAATACCAGGCCTAACATTATGACGTCGGGACTGCTCAGTTGAATACAAAGGAAGATATTCAGGTAACAACGGCCTTGGCCCCACTAAACTCATATCCCCACGCAATACATTAATCAGTTGAGGCAGTTCATCCAAAGATGTCTTGCGTACTATGCGCCCTACTCTGGTCAGACGAACGGCATCTGGGAGTAATCGGCCTTTCTCATCTCGTACATCGTTCATCGTTTTAAACTTTAACAGTGTGAATGGACGTCCATTTTTTCCTGGTCTTATTTGAGTAAAAAAAGGTTGACCATTATTTGAGGAAAACAAAATGATAGTGAGTAACAATAAGATGGGGAAAAATAAAACAAGTGCCATTAAGCTTAATAGAAAATCCCAAAAAGGCTTAATCAGATGTGGGTACATTAACTTTATTGGATATGCCTTGTAAATGGGTTAAATACTGATCCGCTAAATACTTTCTATCAAAATACCTTTTAGCATAGGAATAACCAGACTCCCCAACCTCCTCTAGTGTTTCTTCATCTTTCGCAGTCCATTCGCTTAAGACCCTTTTGAAGTTTTCCGGATTTTCTGGCTCTACATATACGCCACAGCCTGCATCTTCGACCAATTGGCGAGAAACGCCATCAATCAGCATGAAAATAGGCTTCTTACAGGCCATATAATCAAAGGTCTTATTGGAGTAAATAGTCTTAAATGTATCCACCTTTTTCAAGACGGAGGCTCCGAAATCAGCGGCTAAAATGTATTTAAAAACCTCCCTTTTTGGAACAGGGCCTACAAAACGAATATTCTCGAGTTTTCTTTTTCGAGCTTCTTCTTGCAACCAGGATTTTTGCATTCCATCGCCAACAAGTAAAAAAAGGACGTTGGGCAATTCATTCCGAATC
>JABSSK010000661.1 GCA_013214265.1 Saprospiraceae bacterium
GTACATGTATATTGTATATAACTATAAGTATATGTTATATCATGAGGCTATGTTGTATCAATTGCCATTTTGATATCAAATAATTTTTTTGCGTAAGCAAAGTAACAATGAGTTGCCAGGCTGATTTTGATTGGTAAAAGAAATACAGCTCACCCGGAAATATTCTGGAATAGGTGACGGATATTTGCGTTCCAAATAGCTTAGCCTTAATTGGTAAATCCTGAAGGCTAAATTCGGATTCATATGCAGCTATTTCAAGCATAGGTGTGCAAACACCAATGAAAAGGCATACCAGTGCTGCTATGTGAAGGCCTAATAGATTTTCTTGAAATCTTGTCTTTTGAGGTAAACGAACGAGCCATATGGCAAGAATAAAGGCCATACCAACCCCTAAATAAAGAGCGTACAACAGGCTATCTTGTCTCCAGGCAAGCCAGTTGGCTTTTTGGTTCGATATATTCTTTAAATAAGGAATCGAAGTGCCATCGCCTATCCATTCTTCAGGATTGACCAGCCTTTTCGTAACCATGAGATCTTCCGCATAATCCTGCCGGGCTTCTCGATAAGTCTCAGCCTTATTTATAAGCAATATTCCAGCAAGGATACTGAAGGTTAAAAAGACAAGCCCAAAGGCAAGAACAAGTGGTCTAATCAATGCTAGAGTTTTAACTTTATTCTGTTTTTGTTCGGATCAGTATGACTCCATTTACACCCCGAGATCCATATAGGGCAGTTGATTCTGAATCCTTAATGACGGTAACCTTATCGATATCGTTAGGGTTCAAAAAGGAAACACTACTTAAGGCATCACCAATGATAACATTATCAACTACAAAAAGAGGCTCTACCGAACCGCGAATGGAAGAAGCACCTCTCACGAAAGCACGCGCACCACTTCCGTTACCTTGGACAAATACACCCGGTGTGCGTTGTAGTATATCAATCAGGGTGATGTTAGCTCCATATTTTTTTCGATCTACCTTTTCTGACTGAACACTGCCGGTATACTCGTCTGTTGGAACTTCGGTATACCCTAAATCAACTTTGTCATCTGCGATCTCAGTGGCAACGGTTTGATTCGTATCAGAGGACTGCGTAAGGGCACATCCCCAGAGCATACTAAGCAGCAAGAAACCAAATATCAAATATATTTTCATCGGTAATGATTTATAGGAAAATACGAATTTCTGTGTTTCCATGATCCATTTTAAAGAAAAAAACGGGTGGGTAGTCTACGAATGAACAGCTACTCAGGATAGAACAAAAGGAAGGGGTGTTGTCTTAGCCGGAATGTATAATGGGTGAGCTGGCTGGCCGCTTTTATTTACGCGTAAGCACATAGGTGAAGCAATCCAAGAAAGTACCTTTTTATCACGTTGGCGAAATCGCCCATCGTTTCCCCAAGCAACTATCGTAAGCGATGATCTGCGCAAAGCGTCTTTTATGTACCAATCATTTTCAGGACCCACAGGTTTGGTGCATTGCTTTAATGCCTCAGGATGAGGGGTTCTAAAGGCAAATAAATTGGCCATAATAATCCCCCCATAACCCCATGATTGAGCAAATTGAATGCAGCGACGAATGGTAGGGTCAGTGTAGGAGGCATCCGCTCTAGATGGAT
>JABSSK010000662.1 GCA_013214265.1 Saprospiraceae bacterium
AATGAATCGTTACTGGAAATTTTTCGAAGTTAATGAGCTAACACTAGAAGTGGCTGGCGAAGGTGTTGTCGGTGAACAACCTACCCTAAACCCGAATCAACGTTACACTTATACAAGCGGTGCAATCATTGCTCAACCACCTGCGACAATGGAGGGGCATTATGAATTTAAGAACGCGGAAGGTCACTGTTTTAAAGTGCCAATCCCTGCTTTTGTGTTATCTATTCCGGGCCAAATTCACTGATCATTGACGAAAAATATGACAACCTATGCTGTTGGTGATATTCAAGGCTGTTTCGACTCTTTAGTAGCGCTATTAGAACTAGTCGATTTTTCTGCCTCTCGAGATACTCTCTGGGTAGCCGGCGACTTAATTAACCGAGGTCCGAAAAACCTAGAGACCCTCCTATTTTTAGAAAATCTTGGCGATAGCTGTAAAATTGTTTTAGGTAATCATGACTTACACTTTTTGGCCACACAAAGCGGGCTGTACAAACGTAAACCGAAAGATACATTTCATGATATTCTCGACTCTCAACACAGCGCATTTTTGGCTGACTGGTTAAAGCAACAACCGCTGGTATATTTTGATGAACATTTAAATTACTTAATGGTCCACGCAGGCATCCCTCCGCAATGGAGTCGAAAGCAAGCACTCAAACGAGCCAAGGAGGTTTCTCAGGCGCTCAGAACAGCCGCCCTATCCTTTTATTCAGCGATGTACGGCAATACTCCAGAGAAATGGCAAAGTACTCTCACGGGTAATACCAGACTTCGCATGATCACCAATTATTTTACCCGCATGCGCTTTTGTACCTCAAAAGGTAAACTCGAACTAAAAACAAAGACCGCATCTGATGATGCGCCAAAAGGATTTGCACCATGGTTTGACCATAAAAACCATAAATGCAGAAAAGAAAACATTCTCTTTGGACACTGGGCCGCTCTTTTAGGAAAAACCGGCCATCCTCATTTCATTGCACTTGATACTGGCTGTGTATGGGGTAATAAACTCACTTTATTTAATTTACAATCCCGCGAAAAGCACCAAGTGGATTGTGAAGATTGTATCAATTAGGAACTTTTTACACTCCTATTTCTCTAATTTTTTAAGCATTTCGATCTTGGAATATGTTCATTTCGTATACATAAAAAAATGTCGGTAAAGCAAACTGATACAGTCTATTCTTAAAAGTAAGCGACTACCGTCTTATTAGCTACTGGGGAGGCTCTCAATGACCATTTTCAGTCATTACCGTGATCGTTACCAAGCATCGCAAGAAGAAAGCATGAGTATTCAAGAATACTTGGACCTCTGCAAAGACGATCCTACCGCATATGCAACCGCTGCAGAAAGGATGTTAAAGGCCATCGGCGAGCCTGAATTGATTGATACCGCGCAAGATACGCGTCTGAGTCGCATTTTCTCAAATAAAATTATCAAACGTTACAAAGTGTTTGAAGAGTTCTATGGCATGGAAGAAGCCATCGAACAGATTGTCTCTTTTTTCAAACATGCGGCTCAAGGTTTAGAAGAAAGCAAACAAAAACTTTATCTACGAGGACCCGTTGGCGGATGTAAATCTTCACTCGCAGAAAAATTGA
>JABSSK010000663.1 GCA_013214265.1 Saprospiraceae bacterium
TGAATCGGCTTTTAATCGCTGCATTTCTTTGACATCTCTTGCTGCTCGAGCGGCACCATAATTTCTCATAGTATCAAATGTAACGCACATGCTTTGTATAGAAACTTCAGGGGGGCTATCTTCTGCTTCAAATGCACTTGCTCTTTTAGACCAATAAATTTGTCCTTGCTTATTTACTCCGAACTCTAAGAAACCACGAAAAATATCATCGATTTCGTCAGCAGCTAAAACCATACTCATAGGCATTGTATCTGATGACTTTTTTTCTTGTCCAAATACTCTAAAAAACGACCTCAATATACCTTTTCTTACGTCCATAGGTCTTGTTTAGCGCCATTCTGGTTCACGAGCTGTTAGAGATTGAGTTACTCTGGGCTCAGTTACTATTTTAGGTCTTACAGGTTCAATAATCTCTGGAAGTTCTAAAAGTTGAAGATGCTTATATTCGGCTTGCGCTAACTGTTTGTAATCACCGTTCAATTCTTCAGCTTCCTCAGAAAATTGCCCCGATAGTAATGTTAGGGCTGACACATCGTCACTCATAACCGTGTCATACATACTTTTAGTTAAAGAAGTGCATGACTGGCGTGTTTCTTTGATGTTTTTTCTGAGCTCAGATATCTGCATCCCGCTTGATACGATACGTTGATTGATTCCCTGCTCTAGCTCTTCAAATCCACCTTCGTACATAAGTGGGTCTAGAAAAGCCATCGCAATTTGTCTTTCATGCTCTTCTAGAGAAGTTAATTTTGTTCTGGTTCTGTTAATAAAGGTTGGGTCTATTGCTGGAACAATTATCTCTGCCAAAGCATCATGTGTTAGCCAATAACTAGCTTTAAATTTTTCTCCGTTAGCGTCCAATATATCGATCAATGACCCTAAGTTTAGAAACAATGAACGATCTATCATTGCATCTAGTAGAGGCCTACCTTGAAATTCAAAATCCTCACAAAAATCTGCAACAGATAGCCCTGTACCTGTTTCTTTTTTGAGTTTTGCATCCAGGCCTTCGAGCAGTGAAAGGTTGTCGCTCAAGACAATCCCCATAAGCTTTGCCACGGCAGCGTTATCTTTATTAAAATCAGGAGTGTTCTGGCAAGCGCCCCTGTTTCTATTGTAATACTTTTCTATAACTTGTGCGCGATAAGACAATGTGCTTGTGTCTTGTGTAACTAATGTAAATGCCATGTTACTAGCTCCAATTTAAATAATTGCGCAACAATAATACAATATGAAAAATAAGTCAAGCCCGCCCATAATTTTATTGACATAATATATAATTTTTTGTTAGTTTCCTGTATGGTTAAATCACTCAGTTCAGCTCTTAAGAACCTGTGGAACAGAAAGAATTATTCTGTGCAGCACTCCGTATTGGAAAACGGTATCGATATAGCTTCACAGCCAAGAATGAACAATGACACAATAGAGTTTCATGTTCGAATAAATGCTGGATCAATTGATGAAATAAAGCCTGGTATTGCGCATTTTTTAGAGCATATCTTAATACAAAATATGGAAGAACTTGAAAGACGTGGAGGAAGAATAGAAGACCTTTGCACAACTGGGCGCTATATAGATTTTTCAGGCGAATTGCCAAACACGC
>JABSSK010000664.1 GCA_013214265.1 Saprospiraceae bacterium
CACTATATTGATACTCAGATTACTTTTAAATATTTTGGGTTTGGTTGGGTTGCCCTATTACCACCTAACGGGATGTATTTGCTTCATTTTATTATGATAGCAGCAGCTTTAGGGCTAATGGTGGGCCTGCTATATCGCTTTTCGGCTATTTTGTTCTTTATTACTTTTACATACACAGAATTAATCGATCTTACCTATTACCTCAATCATTACTATTTTGTCAGCTTGGTTAGTTTTTTGCTGATCTGGGTTCCTGCTCACAAGCGTTTCTCGATAGATACATGGATATGGCCTCATATTTCGCAACATCGGGTACCACGTTGGACGATCTTCATTTTTCAGTTCCAGTTAGCTATCGTTTATATCTATGCTGGCTTAGCTAAGGTGAACTACGACTGGTTAATAAAAGCATTACCCTTGCGTATCTGGGTACCTGCTAACGATACGCTCCCTGTAATTGGTCCTCTTTTTTCGTGGAAAATTACCCCCTACATCTTTAGCTGGATTGGTATGATATACGATACTACCATTGTGTTCTGGCTGTCTTGGAAAAAGACTCGCTTTCTCGCTTATTTGACTGTAATTGTGTTTCATCTGTTAACCGGGCTGATGTTTCAAATTGGCGTTTTCCCAATCGTAATGATTGGAGCTACCTGGATTTTTTTTTCACCTTCGTTTCATGAACGACTGGTTTCGTATTTAGAACAACTTCTACCCCCAAAGGGGAAAGTAGCAACAACGAAAATAGTGACCACCGCTTTGCGCCCCAAGAAGGCAAAAGCACTGGGAATTATGCTGGGTTTTTATTTTGCGTTTCAATTACTATTTCCGTGGCGGTACCTGTTGTATCCCGGAAATGTATTCTGGACAGAAGAAGGATACCGATTCAGTTGGCGGGTCATGTTAATGGAAAAAGCAGGCACAATAACCTTCTACGTCACAGATGAGCTTACTGGTCGTAAAGGAGTAGTCGATAACGCAGAGTTCCTTAAGCCACATCAAGAAAAACAAATGGCTATGCAACCCGATATGATTCTCCAGTTTGCTCATTTTCTGGCTGATCATTACCAAAAGCAAGGCCTAAAAAATCCGATTGTAACTGCGGAAGCCTATGTTACGCTCAACGCCAGGCCGAGTCAATTACTAATCGATCCTAAAATCGACCTGACCACCCTTCAGGATGGTTGGAAAACAAAAGACTGGATACTCCCTTATGAATAGCATGAAACTTACCTTATTCGTTCTTGCCTGTTTACCATTCGTGGCCTTAGGTCAGGATATAACATTTAGTGGTCGAGTGTTAGCTAGTGAAACCAAAGCCCCATTAGAAGGTGCTACTATCATTATTGCTGATCTCAATGTTTCACAGATAACAAACAGCAGAGGTGCGTTTCGCTTTACCGGATTGAAAAAAGGTACCTACGAATTGGTTGTTTTTCTTATGGGAAAGAATACCTATCAGAAACCTCTTATTTTGGAACAACCCGATGTCAGGATTGAAATACGTTTAACCAACTTGTCGGTGAATCTTGACCAAATAGAAGTTGAAGCACCACCGGACAATACGTTTGGTCTTCGTCGACTAAGAGCAGTGGAAGG
>JABSSK010000665.1 GCA_013214265.1 Saprospiraceae bacterium
TGATCACAAATTCACCATTGGCACAGTCTGGGACAGAACCCAAACTAAAAGGATAACAAACCTCATGTGTTATGAAGGCCCCACAACAAGGATCATTATCATTTGCACCTGGGGAATTTCCTAAATTAATGAGTGGATCTGTTGAATTACAATCCGAAGATTGGCCCTTAAGAAATGGTACTGCACATAATAGTAGAGCAAGAATCAATAGATTCTTCACGTATTTATATTGTTGAAACATGTTTTTTCTTTTATTTTTTAGAATTAGTCCTGAAGATGGATCAGTCTTTTTTGCTTGACTATACCACTTGGGAAAGTGAATCTTAAGAAATAAATACCACTAGGTAGAGAAGCCATCGATGAAACCTCTTTTTGGTTACTACCTTTTATACTTTCTAAACTTTGTTCATGAATCTCCATGGCATTCGCATCAAAAATTTCCAATCTTGATTTACCCTTTTCAATACTATACCATTGAATCGTAAAATTGGATTTAATTGGATTGGGAAAAACACTTAATTGATCCTGTTCTATCCAGGCAGTAGGATTTTCTATACCTAAGGGTGTTTTACAAGGATTGCAAGGGCCGCAATATTTATATTTGTGTATGAAGTCTTGATTCTGCCAGGAATTTGCCAAGCCGGGGCTACCTAGTTTTTCATTACAGGAATAATCCGAACTCTGATCTAGATTAATTCCGTCTAAATAGCAACTGGCGGTAGTTGGATTTTGGTTTCCTAAATTCAGGACATCACTACTTCTTTGCGCATATATGCTACTACCAAAACTTAAGGCATGACTTAGTTGTCCCAGTCCATTTCTTGTTTGTATAGCATCAATAGGATCACTAATTGCGATCAGTTCCCAGCTTGGAAATTGTAAAATACCTGTATATTCGACTTTTCTGTCCGTTTCATTCCAAAGACCGTTTGCCCCATAAAGATATTCAGAATTATTCGCAGCTAATACTTACACTCCATCTTTTTTTATATCAGTAGTGTCTTCGCTTGGAAAACCTCCATTTTTATCCATCCCTTCTTCGTAAATCAAAATCAAACTTCCATTGGGAATTGCTTTCCAGTTGGGATGATTCGTAAACATTAGATAACCCTTGTTGATTCCTATGGCTTGCATATTAGCTTTGGTAATCAATTCATTTCCTTTTATAGCAGCACCGTTATTATCATCTATAATAAATCCACTGATGTCCAGGTTACCTCCACAATCATCAGGACAAATGGCCAATAGCTCTACATATTGTCCTATTGTTTTATCTTTTGTACCATTAAACTCGTTAACAATTAATTTGGGACAGTCTGGATTATCTGGAGGCTCAGGACTAGGTCTCCCCTGGCATTTTATCCGTGGATTTCGATTTAAAGAGATCGTTATGTTTCCTTCATCTCTGCAGCAAGTCTCTCCGCTAGCACCAATATATTCTACTGAAAAGTAATATGTAGTTGACGTATACTGGTATACTGGAACAGTTCGCGAAAAACCTGCATTGAGGTCATCTTGCCAAGTAATATTAAACAAGCTGGTATCATACTCCTCATTGGTGCTTGCATTAAGCACCCTTATTGTCATAATAGCT
>JABSSK010000666.1 GCA_013214265.1 Saprospiraceae bacterium
ATATACCCGACAACCCGGTGAAAAACTGAGCGTATTAGTCACTTATGGAGGTAAACCCAGAATTGCACCTAGAGCCCCATGGGATGGAGGGTTTAATTGGGAAAAGACACCCTCGGGAGCCCATTGGATTGCAACGTCTTGTCAAACAGAAGGAGCCGACCTGTGGTGGCCAAATAAGGATCATGTCTCTGATGAACCTGATTCAATGCGTATACGAATTAGAGTGCCAGACCCATTGGTGGTCGCCTCAAATGGTCGTCTCATATCCGTTGATCAAAGTAATGGTTTTAGCACATATAACTGGTTTGTTTCTACCCCAATTAATAACTACAATGTAGCCCTCAATATCGCTCCTTACGAAACGATTGTAGGCGAAATGAAATGCATTAATGGTGATACCTACCCAGTTGAATTTTATGTCTTACCAGAAGACTTGGAAAAAGGGGAAAAATTATTTCCAGAAATTCTAGCACATTTGGCGTTCTACGAAAAATATCTTGGCCCCTACCCATTCCGTGCAGATAAATATGGTGTAGCCCAAACACCTCATTTGGGTATGGAACACCAAACCATAATCGCTTATGGTGCAAAATTTAGCAATAGCACAATGACAGGAGGTAAGGACTGGGGTTTTGATGCCCTGCATCATCACGAGCTGGGGCATGAATGGTGGGGCAACATGGTTACTAATGCCGATTGGAAAGATATGTGGATTCATGAAGGCTTTTGTTCCTATATGCAAGCACTATATGTAGAGGAACTTAGTGGGAAAGAAAGGTACAGAGAGTTTATACGCAATCAGCGGTTTGCGAATAGATTAGCTGTAGCTCCAGCTCTTGTCCAGAGTTCAGAGCAAATTTATCGGGCACCTATCTATTCCAAGGGATCCACCGTACTACACTCCTTGCGATATCTGATGGGTGATCAGGCCTTTCTATCCGCCCTGCGCAGAATGGCATACCCCACCAAAGAATCAGAAGAATGGACTGATGGCCGGCAATGCCGCTTCGTTAACACTAATGATTTTATCCTGATTTGCGAGGAAGAAAGTGGCACTGACCTCGATTGGTTTTTTGATGTATATGTACGTCAACCTGCCCTTCCTCTTTTGAAATCCAGCATAAGTAAAGGGTTTCTGACACTGGAATGGGAAGCACCCAATGATTTACCTTTTCCAATGCCTATCGATATTGAAGTAGGTGGTGAATTAAAACGCTTGACACTTCCAGCTAAGATTGAAATTCCTGAAGGAGAACAACCCACCGTAGACCCAGATGGATGGGTACTACTGAAAACAAAATAAATAAAGTATAGGCCTGACTTTACGCTTCATCAGCAGCTTGGTCTGCCGCATCAAGTGGGCCTTTCTAAATGCTTGACATTGACCTCACTATTTGGGCGTGTGTTCAAGTAGCTGCGTAGGTCGAAAATCTTATTACCAGCACCACTACCCACACTCGGAGGAGATTGAGATATTACATCCCAGGATAGAGGGTTATTACTGCCATACGTTTTGTCTAAGAAAGAACCTTCCAGGATGAGGTTGACAGCCCGTTGTCCATTTTGCTTTTGACTTTTTACTCCGATCTTA
>JABSSK010000667.1 GCA_013214265.1 Saprospiraceae bacterium
GGTAGCCATCAGTTCTTAGTAGAGGCTAGGGTTGGTTGCGGAAATAAAGCTCGGGATGTCTTTCCGTTTGTCCTAGCCGATTTTAAGGCTCAGGCACCCATATGTGCCAACCAGATTAATGTTGAGATTATGCCTACTGAGCCTGGAACTGCCGAAAATGGTTTAGGGGTTGTTTGGGCCAATGATTTTTTACGTAGCCCAATTTTTGATTGTAGCGGTCAGGGCGAACAAGGTAGGGTAGAAAAGTTCAGTATCAATCGAGCAACTTCCCCTGCTGACAGTACCCAACAGAGTGTTATGTTTTCATGCTTAGATATAGGGGAATTGGTTGAGGTACATATTTATGCTTGGGATGAAGCAGGCAACGGGGACCATTGTACGGCCTATGTCGATGTTCAAGATAATGACGAGACTTGTGTTCCGGATACCAATAACGTGTCTGGAGTAATTACTACCGAGTCTGGTGTCCCGGTTGAAAATGTTGAGATGCTGCTGTCTGGAGGAGAGGAACGAATCGTTCATACAGATGAGCGGGGTATGTATATTTTCGAAAGGTTACGTCAGGGCCGTAATTATACGATACGTCCAGGGCTTAATGTTGACCACAGTAACGGAGTCTCTACTTACGATTTGATTCTTATTCAAAAACATGTGTTAGGTATAGCAAAGTTCACATCTCCGTATCAATTGATTGCAGCGGATGTAAATAATTCGGGAGGTGTATCTACGCTTGATCTTATTCAACTTAGGAGATTGATTTTGGGTTTAGGCGACAGTTTTTTGGGTAACCAGAGTTGGCGTTTTATTAATAGTAAGTATACGTTTGATGATCCGAATGAGCCTTGGACCGAAGCCATGCCTGAAACCATGGACATATCGGCATTAAGAGAGGATAGAGTTCTGGATTTTATGGCTATCAAGATCGGGGATGTGAATGGCAACGCGCAAGTGAACAGTAGTCAACCTGCAACTGAAGTGCGGAATGATGATCAACTAAAGCTCTTGATTGATGATATTCTATTGCAGGCAGGCAGGGTGTATTCGATACCGGTTTATTCCAATGATTTAGCAGGAATACAGGGTTTGCAATTCACACTGGAAACGAACGATCCGGATATGCAGATAACATCCATTCGGTCGGCACTGCTGGGTCAGGATCATATGGGGGAGGTTGAAACTGGGAAGGTATGGACATTTAGCTGGAATAAAACGCCTGGATTACCATTAGAAGCAGCTACCCTGTTTACGCTGGAGGTGAAGGTACAGCAAGATACGCGTTTGCGCGATGCTTTAAGACTTAGCTCGAGTGTGACTTCATCCGAAGCATACAATACTTTTGACGAACTGCTGGCGATCGACTTATCATGGGCAACCAAAGGGATTGGTACAGAGGCGTTTGACATCTTGGAAGTAACCCCCAATCCGTTCGTTGAACAAGCCAAGTTACGCTTCTCCTTACCGGGCCCAGAAGAAGTATCGGTAGAGATTTTCAATGTGAAAGGGCAGCGGATTTTTCTGAAAAAATGGATTTTAAAAATGCATTTTTATGGTCCAAAGT
>JABSSK010000668.1 GCA_013214265.1 Saprospiraceae bacterium
GAGCCCCATTACGATTATATACCGTAAATTTAGCTGGCCTGTTAGCCGTAGCATGAGTAAGTACATAATAGTCGTAGGTGCTACTAAATTGTGCCCCATTGGTTCCATTTTGGTCCGCGATTGCTTCCATCCTTTCCCCATCCACCCGGATACGATATACCTCTCTTTGCAATGGATCTTTGGCTGCAGCCTGAAAATATACCTGCCCATTTTTCTGATCCACGCCATAAAAGCGGGTTACATCCCACTTACCAGTTGTGATCTGCGCCTGTAAAGTACCATCGCGATCGTAGCGATAGATATGATTCCACCCATCCTGTTCACTGGTCCAGATAAACTCCGATCCGTCCTTAATAAAGGTCAAGTTGTCATGAATATCGATATAGTATTTATTCTCTTCAGATAACATCACTGAAGTACTTCCGTCCGTTGTATTTGCCAGCAACAGTTCCAGCTTGTTTTGCCAACGATTCATCCTAAAAACAACCAACTCAGACTGAGGAGTCCAGGTGATGCGTGGAATGTACTGATTGGTTTCAGGACCAACGTCAACTTTGGTGGTATTGCCACTGCCAACTTCTACTATATGAATCTCCACCACCGCATTTTTTTCACCCACTTTAGGATATTTAAAAGTCACATATTCTGGATATAATCCATCCCGATAGTTGGTCATAGTAAATTCTTTCACTTCCCGTTCATCAAAACGATAAAAGCCAATGTGTTGACCATCTGGTGCCCAAGCAAAACCCTGTGTAAACCCAAACTCTTCTTCGTATACCCAATCAGCGCTACCATTAATAATAGCATTATAAGCACCGTCAGTTGTCAACTGCCGTACCTCACTAGATGATAAATCTTTGACATACAAGTTGTTGTCATATACAAAAGCGACCTGGGTACCTTGTGGGTTTAAGGTAGCATGCATATGCTTTCCGTTTGTAAAAACAGGCTCCAATGATTCGTCAAGCCGGTCATAGACATAAAAGAAGGCTTTGGTTGACCGTCGAAAGATAGGCTCTGACTGGGTTTTGATCAGCATTTTCTGTTCGTCCGAACTAAATGTATACCCATTAATACGGCCTTCCAGCCCAGCCTTGGAAGCACTAAATATGACCTCCGTTCTTTTTCCGGTGGTCAGATCATACTGAACGACTTGGTTATTTTCCAAACGGGTATAGTGCCGACCGTCCAATTGAAAGTTAAAGCCTGGTACAGAACGAGCAGAGAATGTTCCCAGGGACCAGACGTCCTCAAGTGTAATCTTACGTTGCGCTGATAAAGGCTGAAGGGATGACGCCAGTATCAATACCATGGATAACCAAAGTTTCATATCTTTTTATTCTTAAGTTTTGTGTAAACGAATTTCTCTTAAAGCTACAGTAGCTTAGGACAAAAAGTAAAGATTACTCCTCAATAAGCGATTGTAAGCGATCTTCAATCTCCCGAATCCTTCTTCTCTTGTTTTGAATAACCGGTTCCGCTGCTCGAACCGAACAATCAGCAATAACGCAGCGCTCACAAGTGGTATGCACATCTGACTGCATAATAGAAG
>JABSSK010000669.1 GCA_013214265.1 Saprospiraceae bacterium
ACTATGCTTAGATTATGTACTTTAGCTGATGGCACAGTAAGGTATAACCAGTAAAGTTCCGGTGATACAGATGTTAGTGTACATTTAATAGCAATAGAAAAATTTGTACCTGATCAGAGAATAGGTTATGTGAAGGTTAAAGTAAACTCGAATTTCCTCGATAGACAGAAATTGGATGAGCACAAAATTCTGGAATATCTTCGCAAAGAATACTCGAAAAGTCTAGTCGAAAAAGAGCGCCGGGAGACAGATCACCTTCCTTTTCCATTTATTTCTGAGAAACTGGAGAAATCGGATTTGAATATTGTCGAGAGCGATTTTTCAAAATTCGTTGTACAGTCCTTCAGCACTTACCAAGATAAATGGGAAAACAAAAAGGAAGACATGGACAATTTCTCACGTGACCTAGATGGCGTATCAGACTATTTAAGTAATTTCCAGCTGTTATATCCCTGTTACATCTTGAATAATGAAGATTTCGACTATAACTCGGAGAAGGTGAATTCACTTTACCACGACATGCGGGGGTTTATTTTCGCCTATTTTTTCTTGTTCTATTCGGGACCGCCGAAGGAGAACTTATCACATTGGAAATTGCTCTCGACTAAATAAAAAAACGACCCGCCAACAAGGGCTATAAAACATACTTGGGACACAGTGAATAGAGCAATTATTCATTCAAATTTATATCTGGATCTAGATATGGGACACGATGTTGAGGCCGTACGATTTCGTAGCCGGCTCCGTTGTAGCCAATTTGAGAAAAAATCACAAGAAAAGAAACTCTTGTGGTTTTTAGATTTCAATCTAATATTGAACGCTTTACTTAAACACAAGCATAGGTAAACGCCAAATAATTAAGTGCAGATGCTATGAGCCAGAATAGGGAAAATACGATACCGACATTTCTACCGTTTCTGGATACCTTAGGATGATTGCCTAAGAAAGAGATACCTGCATGATTAGCATTAACAAGCGTAAAAAATACGGATATTACTAACAATATCAGGTGCAGAACTGCACGACTTTCTAAGGGTATTTGCATACCGTAAAGTATACCTGCTATAATAGCAAGAAAAGCTAAAGCCCCTTGAAGTTGCTCAAAGAGAAGAATAAATATATAATCTTCTGCCGCTACTTTCTTATCCTTTGGAGCAGCCTCCAATGCAGCATCGAGCATAGCGGTTTGTTCTTTAAGATTCAGTTGCTTACTCTTTTGGGGTAAACCAGGTTCAAAAAATGGGAGTACATAATTAACTAACCAGCGAACCAACATAGGATAGACTACTTCAACTGAGTGTAGAATACCAGGTGCCATGCAGAGTACTAAAGCAAGTATGGAAATTGAATGATCTGTCATAATTATTTTTTCTAAAATGTTCTTTCTGTTAACTCTCTTCCCTTTTTAATTTAGGAATTGCCTGAAGCAATTGATAAACGACCACAGCTGTTGCTGGCCAAATTATTGAGGCATTAATTGAATTTTTAATTTGAAGTTAATCGTGCAATGGCAGACATCTGATCTTCTAAATGGTAAGAAGTAACTACTT
>JABSSK010000067.1 GCA_013214265.1 Saprospiraceae bacterium
CATTTCAATTTCGTGAGCCGGCCATTCGTGCCAAGCGCCACGGTATAACCATAACCAGGCTTCCTGAGCCCAGTCTTCTGTTTTTAGGCGATCATAAGCCATAAATATGGCTTCTAGGCAAGTTGCATGGGTGCCATGTGGATCTGCTAAGTCACCTGCCGCATATACCTGATGAGGTTTAATGTCTTCCATGAGATTAGCAATAATATTAATATCGGCTCTACTTAAAGGATTCTTTCGGGTCTTACCTGTTTCGTAAAATGGCATATCCAGAAAGTGAATTTGTTCGTCAGGAAGGCCACAAAGGCGAGCACCCGCACGTGCCTCTCCCCGACGAATGAATCCCTTTACTAGTCGGGTATCTGATGCCGCTTTGGTGGTTGTATTTTTGTTGATAACCTGATCCAGCATTTTTCTGATTTCCGCCCCATAGGGTGAGGCGGCTAGTTCCTTCCCTTTAGCTTCCATAAGCTCAATTGTAAACTCGAGGTAGGAACGTGCATGATGGTCATGCACCGCAATGTTTCCGGAAGTTTGATACGCAACATGAACTTCATGCCCCTGTTCAACTAATCGTTGGAAAGTTCCACCCATCGAAATGACATCATCGTCGGGATGGGGGCTGAAAATTATTACCCGCTTTGCAGCAGGCGTTTTACGTTCGGGACGGGTGGTGTCATCTGCGCCTGGTTTTCCGCCTGGCCATCCTGTAATGGTGTGTTGTAAGCGGTTAAAAACTTTGATATTGATATCGTAGGCAGAAGCTTTTTCGATGGTAAGATCACTTAAGCCGTGCTCAGCATAGTCCTCATTAGTAAGTTTTAAAATTGGTTTACCAGCGCGATCGGATAACCAGATAGTTGCTTTGCAAATTAGATCATCATCCCAATTACAGATGCCAATGAGCCAAGGCGCTTCGTAGCGTGTTAGTAGTTCGGCTGCCCCCTGATCAAGATGAACACTCACGTTCGGGTGTTTCTGTAAATAAGTAGAAGGAATATTGGGGGTGATTTCACCTTCAATAGCTTTGGCTAAAATATCGGCTTTGTGTTGTCCCCAGCCTAGAAGATATATTTTCTTGGCACCCATAATGGTTTTTATTCCCATGGTAATAGCGCGGTATGGAATATCTTCTTCCCCATCAAAATCTTTTGCAGCATCACGGCGAGTAAGGGCATCGAGCCGTACCATTCGGGTAATAGATGACTCCCAGGACCCTGGTTCATTAAAGCCTATATGACCGGTACGGCCTATTCCAAGCAGTTGTATGTCAATACCTCCGAAAGAGGCAATCTTCCGTTCGTACTCTTGGCAGTATGCCTCCACATCTTCCATGGATAAGGTTCCATCCGGGATATGCACATTCTCCGGTTTGATATCGATATGATCGAACAAATGCTCATTCATAAAACGAACGTAACTTTGAATAGCCTGAGGAGGCATGGGATAATATTCATCTAAATTGAATGTTATCACATTGTGAAAACTTAAGTTTTCTTCCTTATGCATGCGAACTAACTCCCGATATACTTGAATAGGGGAGGAACCAGTGGCTAGCCCCAGAACTATCGTCTGGTTTTCTTGTTGGCGTTGTCGTATAGCCAGAGCGATAGATTGGGCAACGTGATCAGAACCATCCTTGGCTTTGGGCCAAACTTTTGTTGGCATTTTTTCTACTGAACGCAGTTGATATTTCAAATAATTGCTCATAGGATTACTCATTTGTGGTTTCCATTATTTTGAACTAAAAAAAGCTGTGCGGCAGCACCAAGGGTGCCCGTGTCAGTTGTTCCTAAATGAGAAAAATCAATCTTGGTTTTATTTTGGAAAGCAGGTAAAAGACTCGATTTAAGCCTTCGCTTTACAGGGTCCATCAGTAGATCACCAGCTTGGGTTAGTCCGCCTGATAAAAAAATACCTTCCGGATTCCATGCGTGAATGATACGAGAAATGGCTATGCCTAAGTGATCACCGCAGTTCTCTAGGGCTTTAATCGCTAGCAGATCTCCACTTTTGGCGGCTTGAGTGATCACTTTAGCTGTTCGCTTGGATTCAGGTAGTTCCCTCAAAGTGCTGGGTATGATTTCTGATGCACACAAACCCATAAACTCTCGTTGCAAGCCACGAGCGGATACGTAGGTCTCAAGGCATCCTCTTTGGCCACAAGAACAGGCACGTCCATCAGGAATATGTGTGGTATGCCCCATTTCGCTCGCGAGAGAGTGTGCGCCTTCCACAATACGGCCATTCATAAAAAAAGCACTTCCTAATCCAGTGCCTAGGGTTAATAGTGCAAAATGTTCCATGTCTTGTGCACCACCCCTCATCTTCTCACCCAGAGCCGCCGCGGTTGAATCCTTGACTAAAACTGTGTGCGCACACAAATTTTCTTCAAAAAAATTTCGTATCGGGAACGGGTTTGAAAAAGGCAGATTAACCGCAAAACTTATATAACCGGTTTCGGGGTCACAACCTGGAGCACCAACACCAATCCCTATCAGGGAACCTGATAAGGTAGATAAGAGCTCTTTCCCTGAATTTATTAGGCGATCAGTATAACCTTCGGCTCCTTGGCCGGAATGAGTTGAAAAAACAGTTTGGCGAAGAATATCTCCCTCCCCATTGACCAGACTCATTTTGGTAAATGTACCTCCGATGTCAACGCCTAGTACGATTTCCTCCAATGGCTAATGCTTTGCTTGTTTGCTAAAAATTGAGTTTTAACTTTCTTCAACAAATCTATGCTTTTTTTTGGATTTAGGGCGATTTATAAAATAATTAAATGCTGTGTTCGAACACATATCCAATAAAATATGTATACTGAGCATAGGTTTTGTATGAATTTTATCGATTATTCAAGGGTATTATGCAGTTTCATACCTGAATAATTTCCTTGCAGATGGTACTTTTGGATCGGATATATACAAAAGATATAGCCACACTCCTTTCACGAAATAGTAATTGAGTAACCCCATCTGTAAATTAGGAGTAATCATGGTACCGAATACTCCACACTTATGGCACAAATCATGGCAAAACGAATACGTATCAAAGATATTGCTCAAAAAGCAAATGTGTCCACCGGAACAGTGGATAGAGTATTGCATAACCGGGGAAATGTTTCAGCAGAGAAGCAGGCCAGAGTGAAGGCTGTGATGAAAGAACTAGGCTACGAACCCAATATTATTGCTCGAACTCTAGCTAGTCGTAAGCAAATAAAAATCGCTATCCTCCTTCCTCAGCCAGAAGTTGATCCGTACTGGTCAGCACCCGCCAAAGGTATTGAACAGGCATGGCAGTCTGTTCGGCATTATGGGGTTGAAGCGGATTATTACTATTTCGACTTGTTTGATCAAGCTGATTTTTCCCA
Source organism: Saprospiraceae bacterium (assembly GCA_013214265.1). Lineage (GTDB taxonomy): Bacteria > Bacteroidota > Bacteroidia > Chitinophagales > Saprospiraceae > DT-110. The sequence goes on from JABSSK010000067.1 coordinate 3,371, forward strand.
ACAAGCCAAGTATGTTCTGGATACTAAACCGGATGCACTGGTATTTCCTCCTCTTTTTCTGCAGGCATCCCAACAGTTGTTGGAAGTTTGTGCACAACAAAAAATTCTGGTATCCATATTTAATACGGAACTGCATAATGAGGGTGTGCTGACTTATGTTGGCCAAAATTCATACCAAAGTGGAGTGCTAGCAGGTAAACTGCTCGGATTGGGGCTGGACGAAACGGGTAAGGTGGCGGTTGTTAATCTCAGTAAAGAACCCGCTAACGCCAAACACCTCTCTGATAAAGAACAAGGTTTGATTGATTATTTCGCGGGCCAAAATATGGCGACTGACCTTCGCGTTATGCGCGTTATTTTTGAGAACTTTCATAACCAGAATGCATTACGGTCTTTTTTTGAAGATTTTCTGAATCACGAACCTACATTACGTGGGATTTTCGTGACCAATTCGCGTGCCTATAAGATGCTGGATGTGCTGGATTCAGACCTTTTGCGACACGTAAGAATTGTAGGATTTGATCTGCTTCCGGAAAACTTAAATTACCTGCGTAGTGGACAAATTCAATTTTTAATTAATCAAAATCCTGTAGAGCAAGGCTATCGGGCTATGATGAGCCTGGTTAATGCCATGGTGTTTGAAAAGAAAATGCCAGATATACAGCATCTTCCTCTGGATATTGTCGTCTCAGAAAATGCAGAGTACTATCTGCGACGGGAAGAAGCATACGCTTTATCTGTGTAGAATCATTCGAAATGGGTACGAATGATTATCACCTTACAAGATTCACTATTGGGGTTATGGATAGTACCACTAAAAGAACCAGGGATAAAGAGTAAAACATGGTGCAATAATCCTACGCGATTCTTGTTGCCTGGATCAATTAAGACACCTTTTCCTGATACCAGATAAACAAAACCAGGATTCCCCAAATTAATGAGTTCCTGCTCTCCATGGTTTAATGACAGCAGCCGGACTGAAATCAAGCCAGTATCTGTAAAATGGTTCTTAAGCGCAAACCCTAGGATTTGCGACTTTTTACGTTGTTGCGTAAGTATGTTCAGTTCAGAGAACTGTTTTTCCATTCCGGTTCGCTCTTTTTTCCGAAACCACTGCCTCCATATTTGCGGGCCAGTGCTGATTTGTAATATGTCCGTTCCAATACCAGTACTATGGAGAACACCGGCCGGAATAACATAATGATCATAGGGCTGGGGCAACAAGTTATCCAGAATCGATTTTGTACCTTCTTGCTCAGAGAACGTTTTACTTAGAAAAAATGCTTTTTGCTTAGTTGTAATCTGATTAGTAAAGCCAGCTTGCATTGTTCCATTACTGCTCGTTTCTAAAACGATGTAGTGGTCTTCATTTTCAGGGGTGTAATCATTTGGAAATAAATTGTTTAGTTGTTCGGGTATCGGATAAAAGGACCATTCATGAAAGGTGTTCAGCAATCGGTTATGCCGATGAAACCGAAGGGTTAAATTTGGATTGTAGGATTTATTTTTTTCCCCAAAAAAAGACTCCGGATGGGATAGCCCAATATTGATAGCGGGTACTTCAACCAGCTGCCTGCCCAGGATCAGAATGAAATTATCACGTTCGAGATCTACGTGATCCTGTGGGGGCATATATTGTTCCCCGGGTAATTCTGAGGATTCGTTCCATAATTCTGGATCAAAGAAAGGGGCAATATACAATGGGGTATGGGTTGCCAGAGCTAGTCCTTTCCGCAAAGCATTGCCTTTCACTAATTTGGGCCTCTGCCAATTATTGGTTTCTAGGTAAAAATCACACTTTGGGAGTAAATCCCTTTTGATTTGGGTAGCTATAGGCCAGTCCAAAAAATAGGACCAGGCATATTTATGTCCAAAAGGATCATTGGAGTTATCCACACCCATATTGCTTAATTCTTGCCTACGCATGCGCTGAATCAGTTCCCATCTGGATATGTCAGAGTATATCAGAATATCGGATGGGAACACTTCGTAGGCACCTACACCATGAATCAGGATTATCCCATCTGTCAGGGTGTCAATGGTTTTTCTTATCTCTTCCTTTTTCTGAGGGTCAAAATAAGATTCAATATGCTTAGGCAGGCTGGGGAGTGGGGAGGGGTTACGTGAAAATGCCGAGCCTAACGTGCGTCTGATCTGATCCTCTTCCCAGTACAGGTCTTCCGCCCGACAGGTTACATTAGGCATTAAAGTAGATTTCAGCGCGGCCATATCGAGGCCCGCATATGTGCCCGGGTAGCATTCCACTACAATCACGATCCGAGCTTTTGGAAGTTGATGCGCATGAACCCGTAAAGCCTTACCTATATCCGACCAGCCCGACCAGCAGGCATCGCCTAATTCCGGAATATGTATGCATGGAGTTGGATTCATCGCTATTGATTTTTTAAGATTGTAGAATACCTTTTAAGGTTTTCCAGTGTACATCACTAAAAGCGGTGAAATCAAAAAAAGCAGCTCCTGAACTTCCCCCCTGAAGGCCATATTGTATAGCCTTATCCAATTGGAATGGGGCAATAGACGGAATAAATAAACCACTATAAACGGGTTTTTTAATCCTCATTCTACTGAGGGCTTTCTCCGTATGTTCCTGAATAAAGTCTAAATCACGATCATAAAAATTATGATAGAGCATGGGTAAGAAAGCATCGAGATCCCAGGTGTGCCAGGCTTGGCGTACACTTTCCCAGTTGGGAAAAACAGCAGCTGTAATCATCTTGTCATGCTTCTTTGCCTCCGGAACCAAATGCATATTAACCATATTACTAACTGCGTCATAGCGAAACTGTCGCCAGGCATTATCAGCAGCCGGGTCCTCTAAATCTGTTAATGGATCCATCCCGGTCTGTGCCTTAAACTGCTCTCGGCAAAAGGTTGAATAGCAATAATCATACACCGGATATTCTCGGTCCTGAACAATATCGTATTTGGGCTGAAGTGCTTTAGCTAAGATTACATCAGGAAGCCGGACATAATCGAGATGTACGCCATCTATCTCAGGGATACGTGCTAAAGATGCGACATTCCCAGCCACATATTCTCGGACTTCAGGATGGCATGGACACATGAACTTATAATAATTCACGTAGGCAGGGTGTGTATGGGCAGGTTGATTCAAACCATTGACAGCAAACCAGTCGGGGTGTTTTTTGATCATGTCAGGATTATTCAATGGCATGGTCCACATCCAAGCGTGAAATTCCATATCTGAAGCATGACATATTCTACTGATTCGTTCCAACTCATTTTCTTTCATGGGTAATTGGCCTCCTTCATAATAAGTATGATTACCATTGTAAACTTCCAAGAGTAAAGCGTTGATCCCAGCTTCTCGTGCCAAAGTAATTTTAGACTTCCATTCGTCATCCGTCCAGGATGGTCTAGGGCGAGCCCACGACCAGTATTTCTTTGGGGTGGATTCTGTATCAGACAAGGAGTACTCCGAATTGGATGTAGCGGAAGGCTTGCATGCGGACAAAATCCAGGATGCACTGCCCATAGAGAGGGCGCCAATGCTCAGGTTCTTGAGAAAGGTTCGTTTGTTCATTGTTTACTTTTTTGGATGTCGATGTTTGGTGATTTGGCCATTATGGTTGATGGAGAGCCAACCTGACTTTGTTTTTACGGAAGTATAAAAAATATGGTCATCTGCTAAAATGTGAAGACTTGAATCTGGAAAGTCGTTTTGTTTGCCATACTTACCGTACTGGTGGAACATTTGCTTTTGCAGGTAATAATGTTGCCATAGTGTCCACCTCTGTGGTGCTTCTACTCTGGCAAAAAATTGCTCTTGAGGCATTTCCTGACCTTCTGGCATAAAAGCAATAAGACCCCACGTTTCGGGTTGATGCATCGCAATAGCACCCTGAGGTGACCAGACCCAATTATACTCTGGATATGGCTTGCCAGTCGTTGGGTTTACTTTCTTGGTATAGCCCATTCCATCCGGAATCGTTTGCCATTGAACTCGACTAAAATTAAGCCACCAGATCTCCGTGAATCGAGGTGCTCCTTTATGTTTAGCCGCTTCTTCCAAAACAGACCAAGGTAGGGCTAACTCTACTGTCCATTGATTGTCTTTATCTGTAGGGTTATTCAGGGTGCCTTCAAGATTGACCGCATGAAGAAGGCCATTGATTTGCCAAGCATCCAGTGGCCTTCCACCATTGCGGTAGGGCTGCGTAAGCATTAAGTCCCAAATGGTATTGAGTGCATTGATCTCCAATTCATAGTAATGGTATGCATCCCCATCAGGGTCAATGAAAACTTCAAAATTATTTTCTTGAAAGAGAACCATGTCACGCTGGTTATAAGTCGCCCAGAGGTGGGGTTCTTGCAGAGTGGCAGCGATGTATAAGTAATTGTTGTCCCATCGCATTTTTACGGTAGTGCGTAGGGAAGGGGCTGGGCGAATATCCCCTTCAATATCAACAAAAGACTCTGTGGAAGGTGTCTGTACCCAGATGTCTTCATCCAGTTTGCCATCGATGGCAGGCGCTTTATCTGTAAACCAACAGGAGTAGGTTCTGGGCGCGTAGTCAAAGTTGGGGTGTTGTTGTGCGATAGCAGAAGATGAACACAGATAAAACCCGACAAACCAACCCATGTATATGTATTTCATGTCACCTATTTTTAATGGGGGTAGTAGATCGCTGGATACGAAGTTGCCCGCCTTGGACCAATTGGTGGTGTGATATAAAAAATCGGTCTAGGGCTTGATCATTCCATGACATCTGTTTTATGTAGTCACCAGTGTTAGACAGATCATGGGGGGCATCAATCGTTAGGGTTGTTCCGGGGTAATAGTCGGGATGGAGATGAATACGAACTCGATCTACAGCCGGCGTAACAATAGCGTAATCCATATCAGCAGGACAAACCGGATAAATCCCCATCATACTAAAAACCAGCCAAGCTGATAAGGTGCCCGCATCATCATTACCCGGTATACCTCCAGGCGCCAGGGTGTAATGCTGGTTAATGATGCGTTTGACTTGTTCTTGGGAGCGCCAAGCTTCTCCTGGCGCATAATTGAATAAAAACGGATAGGTGATGTCAGGTTCATTAGCAACATCATACTGATCATCGGCGAAACAGGTGGCCAGCTCTTGTGTAAAGATTTCAGGGCCACCCAGTTGTGTAATCAAGCCTGGTATATCATGGGGAACGTAAAACCGATATTGCCAAGCTGTTCCTTCCACAAAGCCAGGAACAGGCTCGAAGTTTTTGCCTTGTTCAGGATCAAAAGGGGTGAAAAAGCTACCATCCTCAAATTTGGGCCTAAGCATTCCTGTTTGGGGGTCGAGATAATTCCGATAACCTAGTGATCGCGCTAAGAATATCCGAGCATCTTCTTCTTTTCCCAAAGCAGATGCTAACTGGCCTAGTGTCCAATCGGATAAGTAATATTCCAGTGCGGTAGACACGCTACCTCCCCAAGTGTCTTCTTTGTCCATAGGAACATATCCGAGCTTTAGGTATTTATCGATGCCAGGGCGTAATATATTTTCACTTTCTGGGACTATTGCGGCTTTTCGGGCCGCTTCGTAGGCTTTTTCGATATCAAAATTACGCAAACCACGAAGCCAGGTATCGGCAATAACTGGCGTACCCGGGTCACCAACCATTACTTCCGTTTCCATACTAAGTAATTCCCATTTAGGAAGCCAGCCACTCTCCTCGTACATATCGACCATTGACCGAACCATATCGGTTTGAATCTCAGGATAGACTAAGCTTAATAAAGGGTGAAGGTTACGATATGTATCCCACAAGGAAAAGATACTATACCGATGCCGACCATTTATGTTTCCTATTCCGGGTTGCCCCAAAAGAGGGTATTCTCCATTTACATCCTCGAGAATACTAGGGTGGATAAGTGTATGGTAAAGAGCGGTATAGAACAACGTTTTTTGCGTATCACTACCCTCAATGTCAACCCGACTTAATAAGTTATTCCATTGGTCCTTATTTGCTTGGCGTGTCGCTTCAAATTGGAATCGAGGTTGTTCGGCTTCGAGGTTCTCACGGGCATTGGCAATACTAACATAGGATATACCTACCTTAACTAGAATCTGCTCTTGCTCATCCGTATCAAAAGAAAAATAAGTACCTACTTGATCCCCCGAAAGAGGGAATTGATATCCAGGGTAGGGTTTGATGGTATCATTATAGGCTACCCAGTCTTTTTCGACACCCCGGAAGGGGGGCATTTTTTTCCACGCACCAAAGTGCTCAGCTGCTTTACTAAATCGAATGACAAAATAGACAGGTCGTACATCTTGAGCGCTATAGCAAAAAGTACCAATGGTGCGGTGACCTTCAATTTCGGTATTGGATACGATCCGTACCATACCTCCGGTTTCATTGGTGAGACTCAGACCAAGATTGAGCAAAATATGGCTTTCACCGGCTGGGAAGGTGAATCGACTTAAGCCTGTACGTATGGTACTGGTAGCTTCTGCTTTTATATTGTATTGATCCAGTTGACAATGAAAATAACCAGGCTCAGAAGTTTCTTGGCTGTATGTACTTCCGTATTGCTGGGGATCTAGTTCGAGAGGTCCGTGTGTGGGCATAACTAGAATTGTGCCTAGGTCGGGGCATCCAACGCCACTTAAATTGACATGGCTAAAACCTGTCAGAAAGCCATTTTCTTTGATGTAGCCTCTTGAGTTCCAGGCAGCATCCTTTTCAATACTATTCTCTTTTCCTTCGCTAAAGGCTACATTGAAAGGTAGTACAGATGCAAGTCCGTGTGGATAGTGAGGTCCTGGATGCGTTGCTCCGTAATTTGAGGTTCCAATAAACGGATCGACCCAATCGGCTGGGCTCTGACTTAGGCCCTTCAAAAGAGGTAGCAGTAGGCAACCAATAATCCACAAAGGAATTCTTCTCTTTGTTTGTTGGTAAAAAAATAACTTGCTGAGAATCATATGAAATGGACACCTTTTTGAATGAGGGAATGTAGCATACCAGATTCTTTTGGAACTTCTGTAGCCAGATAACTTAAATAATTGACGGTGGTAATTCTAAATGGTTGGATACGGCCGATGCGTTCGGATAAACATAGGCCTATCGAATGATTTGCAGCAGTGATCATTGCTTTTTGTGTCAGCGCAATATCTCTGTTGTTTCCGGTTAGGCCTATATCTGCATGTATACTACTGATTTCGAAAATACACAGATCAGCATTAACTTCTTGCAACATATTTATAACATCGATGCCATTAGAAACCCTTCTACGACCCGCAATCTTTCCCCCTAGGATATATACTTCAACACTGGAGAAGTCGACTAGGCGGTCAGCAACGAGGATGGAATTTGTAAATACGGTTAGGCTAATATCTGGATTAAGTAAACTTACCAGGTGCTCGATGATCACTCCGCCATCCATGATGATCACTTGGTTTTCTTTAATAGATGGCAACACTTTTTCGGCAATAACCTGCATTTCTGCCAAAGGGGCTGATCCCCGGCGATGAATGGATTCTGGAGTCTTAGGATTAGCAAGTGCACCGCCGTGTACTTTCTTAATAAAACCACCTTCTGCTAGCTCGCGTAAATCCCTCCGAATCGTGTCTTCTGACACCTTGAGGTGTGCACTAAGCTCCGCTGAACGAATTTTATTTCGATCAGCAATTATCTCTAGTATCATGTTTTGCCTCTCTTCTTTGAGCATGGTTTTCTATGGGTTTACATAGGAATTGCGTTGCTTTATTGGCTTGCAATATTTAAATTTTTTCTTGTTTATGCACGTTTTATACGGAAATTCGCTGATTTTCCTGCAAGTTTTTGCGGTATTCTATTTTTTTTGTAATTTAATATGCATGGTTATAACGGTGATAATCTCCATATGGACGCAAAAAATCCAATACCAGCAAACGTAAGAAAAGGACTTAATCAGCAACAGAAATGGTTGTCTTTACAAGCAAATTGGGCATTCAGGCAGGTGGGTACAGAGAACTGGCATGAGGCCCGCGTGCCAGGGTGTAATTTCACTGATCTGTTGCGCCTGCAGCAAATTCCAGATCCTTTTTTTCGAGATAACGAAAAAAAGGTGCAATGGATAGAAAAGGAGAGTTGGGAATATAAGAGTACATTTTTTTGCTCTCCCAGCGATTTGGCGTACCGCGGTAAGCGAATGATCTTTGATGGCCTAGATACGTTTGCTCGTGTTTATTTAAACGGAAGCTTGATCTTGGAGTCCAATAATATGTTTGTTCAGCATACGGTTGACCCAAGCCATGTATTACAAGCTGGAGATAATACGCTGCATATCGTTTTTGCATCACCGATAAATGAGGTTGCTGAGCGTGCCAATGCGGCTGGATTTATTTACCCTGCAGGTAATGATCACTCAGATCACAAGCGAAGTGTTTTTTGCCGAAAGGCACCTTATCATTTTGGTTGGGATTGGGGTCCACGCTTGGTTACTTCTGGCATTTGGCGTCCGATTTGGTTGGTGTTCTTCGAATGCACTCTTGTAAGCCGTACTTCTATTACTACCTCTAAAATCGAAAAAGGAAGGGCTACTATTATATCAGAATGGGTAATTGAATCTCTTGAAAAAGACACGCTTCTCCTGCATCTCGATATTGGTAATGGTGCTTGGACCTTCCAAGAAGAAGTTGTGGTTGATTCAGGGACTTCCACTTTTTCTTTTCCCCATGTTATTGACCAGCCACAAAAATGGTGGCCCAGAGGATATGGCTCCCCACACCTGTATCTGGTAAAACGAGAGGTACACAGTTCTTGGGGACAACTAAAACTACCGGAACAGAAGCTGGGTATCCGAACGATCAAGCTCATCCGTGAACCGGATGAAATGGGAACTTCTTATTTTTTCGAGGTCAATGGAATACCCGTTTTTTGTAAAGGAGCAAACTATATTCCTCAGGATAGTTTTTTGGATCGGGTAACCCCAGATCGTTATCGAAAAATGATGCAGCATGCGGTTGATGCCAATATGAATATGCTACGGGTTTGGGGTGGAGGTGTTTATGAGGATGACCTTTTTTATGATTTAGCAGACGAGGCTGGAATCATGATTTGGCAGGATTTTATGTTTGGCTGTTCCATGTATCCAGGTGACATGGAATTCCTTGGTACGGTTCGGGAGGAGGCTATTTACAACATAAATCGCCTTAAGCACCACGCTGCTTTGGCATTATGGTGCGGTAATAACGAAATAGCAGTAGGCTGGGATCATTGGGGATGGCAAAAAGAGTATGGATATACCGAAGCACATTGTGCAAAAATGATTCAGGATTATAAGTCTTTGTTTGAAGAGTTATTGCCATCGATAGTATCCAATTTTGATCCTGTACACGACTATGTTTCTACTTCTCCGCTCATTGATTATGGTGATGTAAAGCAATATGGAGCGGGTGATGTGCACTATTGGGGTGTATGGCATGAGGAGGAACCTTTTGAGACTTTCCGCACGCATATCCCTCGATTTATGAGTGAGTATGGGTTCCAGTCTTTTCCTACTTTGCCCACCTTAAATAGATATGCAACCACAGAAGACTGGGGATTAGAGACAGCTGTTATGCAGGTTCATCAAAAACATCCCCGTGGGAATGGTATCATCCGAAAATATTTACTAGCCTCATTTAATGAGCCAGTAGATTTCCCTTCCTTTCTCTATGTTAGTCAGGTTTTGCAAGCCCAGGGAATCCGAATAGCTATCGAAGCTCATCGTGCTACTAAGCCTTTTTGTATGGGCACATTATACTGGCAACTGAATGATTGCTGGCCCGTTGCCAGTTGGTCGGGTATGGACTACTACGGGCAATGGAAAGCTCTGCATTATGCGGTGCGTAAAGCCTATCAAGAGACATTGTTGGTCGTAGATATTGCAGGCAAAGAATGGATAGCCCATCTTATTAGCGACCAGCCTGATTCATACTTAGTCGATGTGGAAGTGTCCTTACATCATCTGGATATTGGTAGGTTAGCTAAGGTTAATAGGGTATTTAATTTGACAGTAGATAAGAATATAACTTTCGGATTAGAGGCCCTGCAAAAGGCGAGTAGTGGGCAGGAACTTTCGTATTGCTTCCTTCATTATCAGGTGTTACATCAAGGTGATATTTTATATCAGCACCATACTTTTTTAGTGCCTGTGAAATCCATATCCCTTGAGCGGCCTACACTGCAACAAACTTATCGCTGGGAACGTGACGTGCTGGAATTGGTAGTTGAGAGTGACGTGCTGGTAAAAAATATATATTTCTGGATAGAACCTGGTAATGGCTGGTTCTCGGATAATTTCTTTGATTTATTCCCTGGAGAACAAAAAACCATCGAAATAAAAGGCTTAACATCAGATACCTTCGATACCCATCACGTGAGGTGGACTTCAATATACCATGCCTGCGAGCAACCACACAAAAATTTAAACGACCTGTAAAACTTATGATGATTAAGTATTCCATATATGCCATTTGTTTCTTTTTCTTATCCCTGATATTGGGGTGTCAATCATCCGATAACCATATCGCAATGCTGGAAGAGGATCCATTGGCTTATGTCGATCCTATGATTGGTACAGGTGGGCATGGGCATACTTTTCCGGGGGCAACCGTACCTTTTGGATTGGTACAACTCAGCCCTTCCAATGACTATAAAGGTTGGGATTGGTCGGCGGGTTATCATTATTCCGACTCTACCATTAAGGGGTTCGCCCATAATCATATGAGTGGGCCAGGGCTGGTCGGACTGGGTGACATATTGGTCATGCCTGCCCGGAATGCGCATCTAAGGGCAGGTACAGAATCCAACCCTGAACTAGGCTTTCGGGCCCGATTCTCTCGCCAAGACGAAACAGCCCGTGCTGGCTATTACCGTGTCCTATTTCCAGAAGAATCTATTACCGCAGAGCTTACTGCTAGTCCAAGAATGGGATATCATAAATATACGTTTTATGGTGATGCACCCGCTTTCATCATTTTTGATCCTACGCACGGATTGAATGAAAACATTTATGAAGTTCATGTAGAAAAGATTTCAGAAACGGAAATTCAGGGCTATAAGTACAATTCAGGTTGGTCAGCAGGGGAGCGGACTATGTTTTTTTATGCTCAATTCTCTAAGCCGATTCAAACCTTTCAGTTAAGTACAAATGAAACTATTTTGCCTGATGAATCCGCAACGGGTACAGATATCTTAGCTCAAGTGGGTTTTCATATCAATTCCGGTGATTCGATACTGGTTCGCTTAGCGCTTTCGGCAGGTTCGTTGGAAGGGGCTCGAAATAATTTTGATGAGGAGGCGGTTTCTAGTTTTGCGGAAGCACATCAGAATGCACGCAAAGCTTGGCAGCAGGTTATGGCGAAAATACAGTTGGGCGGTGCAACTGAAAAGCAAAAAAGAATTTATTATACCGGGATGTATCATGCTTTTATTTCCCCTAACCTGATCTCTGATGCAGACGGGAAATATGTGGTAGAAGGGCAGGTGCACGAATCGGAAATGCTCCAGTATAGTAACTATTCCACCTGGGATACCTATCGAGCATTACACCCCTTGTTTACGATTATTGATAAGAAAAAAACAGCAGCATTTACCAATAGTTTGTCATCCAGAGTGACAGATACCCAGGTTGGGTTACCCAGTTGGGAATGCCATGGCTATGACAACCGCTGCATGATTGGTTACAGTGCGGTATCGCCTATAGCGGATGCTGTATTAAAGGATGTTCCTGGGGTAAACGTGGATGCTGCTTACCAAGCGATACGGTTTGCAGCGTTTGATTCGAGTAAACATAGTGCAGTAAGCGACCGGAATGGAATGGATGAATATATAAAGTACGGTTATGTTACTGCTGAAACGGGAGTCTCCGTCTCCAAAACTACTGAACAAGCCTATTGTGATTGGGCAATTGCGCGAGTGGCAGAAAAACTAGGAAAAACGGCAGACGCAGCCTTGTTTGATAGCCGGTCCTTAGGCTATCGGCATTTGTTTCATCCCCTAAGTGGATATTTTATGCCCATCAGCCAAACTGGAGATATGATGGTACTGGATACAAGTACTTGGAATGGTATGCAACGGCACTATATATCGGGAAATGTATGGGCATATTCGGCTTATACTCCGCATGATATGAAAGGAATGATCCAATTGCATGGTGGAACAGAGGCCTATGCCAATTGGCTGGCTAATATATTCAACAATACCACAGAAGTTGGAGGGGGGCAGCATGTTGATATTTCTGGTTTTATTGGGAAATATGGGCATGGAGATGAGTCTGGCCACCATATGCCTTATCTGTTTAATTATGTAGGTAAACCCTGGTTGACACAACAATACGTGCGAGAAGTCATGACAACTATGTATCAGGATACACCGGAAGAGGGTTTTATCAATAATGAAGATCTTGGGCAAATGTCAGCATGGTATCTGCTCAGTGCTCTGGGATTATACCAAGTAGCTCCGGGTGATGGGGCCTTTCAATTAGGCGCTCCGCTACATCCAAAAGCGGTGATTCATCTAGAGGATGGAAAACAAATTACCATTCTTGCAAAAGGTGTTTCAGACAAAAATAAATACGTACAATCGGTCTCGTGGAACGGCAGTCCTCATTTTGATAATTATATCCGTTACAAACAACTTATGGCAGGAGGAACCTTGACTTTTGTTATGGGGTCCGAGCCAAATAAAGCATGGGGAAGCCGTCCAGAGCATACGCTTTTGGGGGCTTTTGACGACAGTGCAAAACCCGATGTTCCAGTAATAGGTACTCCGGCACCTATCGATGAAACTGCGGGTGCTTTTTTTGCGGGGCAAAGACAAATTAGGCTTATCAGTGCTAGGCCGAATACCCAAATATACTATACCCTCGATGGTTCCGTACCGGACGAGAGGAGTTTGCCATTCAAAGAAAGCATCGTTATTCGGAATGATGTTACCCTAAAAGCTATCGGATTGGCCGATGGGCTTAATCCGAGTGGCATTTATGAGAAATCCTACTTCGAAAGTCTATTTGCTAAACTGGAGCCTGGTTTTCCGAAGTATATGGTTACCCAAAAAGATTTCCCCTATGGGGAACCGGAAGTACAATTATTGTTTGATGAAGTGGTAGGCTCCAGGAATTATAGTGATCATAAATGGACTGGCATCAAAGACAACCTCAATGTGTTGGTCGACCTAGGATCATCTCAACCTGTGAAAACAGCAGTTGAAGGTGTATTATGGGATACAAACTCTTGGATTTTTCCACCTCAGCGTATCGTGGTGCGCGCCGGGA